>CBFDDS010000009.1:0-12261 GCA_965603625.1 Candidatus Woesearchaeota archaeon | reverse complement strand
TGCTTCGCAGACCTTGGCAATGATGTGGTGTGCCTTGACATTGACAAAAACAAGGTTGAGGCTCTTAGCAAAGGCATAATTCCTATCTATGAGCCAGGGCTTAAAGAACTGGTTGATAGAAACATCAAGCTAGGAAGGCTGAAGTTCACAACAGACAAAGAAAAAGCAATTAAGGATGCGGAAATAATCTTTATCTGTGTGGGGACTCCTCCCAAGGCCAATGGAGAGGCAGACATGAGCTATGTCTACAAGGCTGCTGAGGACATAGGCAGGCATATTGATTCTTATAAGATTGTTATCACCAAGAGCACGGTTCCTGTGGGGACTGCAGAGAAGATTAACAGGATTATCACAGAGGAACTAAAGAAAAGGAAAAATAAGATAGAGTTTGACGTTGTTTCTAATCCTGAATTTTTAAGAGAAGGAGCAGCTGTAAAGGATTTTCAGAATCCTGACAGGATAATCATAGGAACCAGCAGTGAGAAGGCAAAAGGGATTCTATCAAAGCTTTACAGGCCTATAAGCAGGGCAACAAAACCAATTGTTTTTATGAATGAAAAGAATGCTGAACTTGTCAAGTATGCCAGCAATGCAATGCTTGCCACAAGGATTAGTTTCATGAATGAACTAAGCCATTTATGCGAGGAGATAGGGGCAGACATAAAACAAGTGGCAAGGGGAATGGGCCTTGACACTAGGATTGGGCCAAGATTCCTACAGGCAGGGTGCGGTTACGGCGGAAGCTGCTTTCCAAAGGATGTAAAGGCAATAGCCCAGATACTGGAGCAGTATGGTTTTACCTCAAACATATTAAGAACAGTTGATTATATTAATGAGAGGCAGAAGAGAAGTCTGGTGCCCAAGCTAAAGAAATTCATTCCCAAGCTTGAAGGAAAAACAATAGCTGTGTGGGGGCTCTCATTCAAGCCAAGAACAGACGATATAAGAGAATCGCCCAGCCTAACAGTTATAGACCAATTGCTCAAAGAATACGCAGAGGTAAAGGCCTATGACCCAGAGGCAATGGAGAATGCAAAAAAGCATTTCAAAAAAGGGGTTGTTTTCACAAAAACCAATTACGAAGCCCTAAAAGGAGCAGACGCTCTTATCATTCTGACAGAATGGGATGAGTTCAGAGAGCCAGATTTTGGGAAAATTAAGCAATTGATGAAGCAACACGTACTCATTGACGGAAGAAACATCTATGACCCTATTGAGATGAAAAAACTCGGCTTTAAATACCTTGGAGTAGGAAGATAAATGAAGGCAATAATTCTAGCAGCTGGCTATGGAACTAGGCTCCAGAAAGGACTTAACGAGTTAAAAGAAAAAGATTCTAAGAAGCACGAAAAGATTAAGGGATTCATAGAAGGCAAGGCCAAGCCGTTAGTGATTATTGCAGGAAAACCAATGATAGAATACACAATAGAGAATATTGAAAGAGCAGGTGTTGGTCAAGTCTTTATTGTGACTAACAACAAATACTATGATGATTTTGAGAAGTGGAAGAAAAACTACAAAGCAAATATCAAAATAAAAATAATTAATGACGGAACAAAATCCAATGATGAAAGATTAGGAACAGTAGGGGACTTTAAATTAGTTCTTGAACAAGAAAAAGTTGGGGATGATGCTCTTGTACTATCAGGCGACAATCTCTTTACGTTTGAAATGAAAGACTTTGTTGACTTTTATAATGAGAAACATAGGAGTGTAGCAGCTGTTTACAGGGAAAAAGACAAAAACCGATTGAGAAAGAGTGGAAACGCAGTTTTAGACGAAAATAAACGCATAGTATCATTTGAGGAAAAACCAGAGAATCCACCATCAGAATGGATATGCCCTGCTTTGTATATTTATGATTCAAAAACCCTAAAATTAATAAAAGAAACAGATTTCTATGGTGATAATAAGGACTTGATAGGAAATATAATAGTATTATTCCACAATAAAATTCCTTTTTATGCTTTTACTGGTGAAGGAAAATTAAGGTTTGATATTGGCTCAATTGACGATTTTGAAAGGGCAGATGAATATATGAGGAAAAAACAAAAATGAAAATTCTACTAACCGGATGCGCAGGCTTCATAGGGAGTCATGTTTCTGAGGCTCTTCTAAAGAGGGGAGACTCTGTTGTTGGTGTTGATAATATTAATGATTATTATGATACCAAAAAGAAGGAAAAGAACCTTGAAATCCTAAAAAAGAACAAGAACTTTATTTTCTACAAAGAAGATATAAGGAACTATGAAGGTTTAAAAGAAATATTTGACAAGGAAAAGCCTGACAAAGTGGTTCATATTGCTGCAAGAGCAGGAGTAAGGCCCTCTATTCAAAATCCTTTGCTTTATGAAGAAGTAAATGTTAAAGGCACATTGAATCTGTTGGATTTAGCCAAAGACCACAAGATTAAGAGCTTTGTGTTTGCAAGCAGCAGCAGTGTGTATGGAAACCGAAAAAAGATTCCTTTCTCAGAAACAGACAATGTTGATAACCCTATAAGCCCTTATGCTGCTACTAAGAAGGCGGGGGAACTGATATGCTACACCTATCATCATCTCTACAACATGAAGATAACCTGCCTGAGGTTTTTTACTGTTTATGGACCTAGAGGAAGACCAGACATGGCTCCATATCTATTTACAGACTGGATTTATAATGGAAAGCCAATAAAAAGGTTTGGTGATGGCTCTACTAAAAGAGATTATACTTTTATAACAGACATTGTTAAAGGAGTGGTTGCATCCATTGATAAAGAACTGGACTTTGAGATAATCAATCTTGGGAATAACAAGCCTGTCATGCTTAATGATTTTATTAAGACTATTGAAAAAGTTACTGGCAAGAAAGCTGTTATCAAGGAGCTGCCTATGCAGCCAGGAGACGTTGATATAACCTATGCTGATGTTTCCAAAGCTGAAAAACTCCTTGGCTTCAAACCAACCACAAGCATAGAAGAAGGAATGAAGAAGTTCTTTGAGTGGTACAAGAAGAATGTATAAGCTTATTCTTTATCTTTCAACCCTACAATCAAGTCATAGAAATCAGTAATCTTAGGCTTCTTTATATCAATATCAAAATTAGTTGACCAGAATCCATACTCTGAGTGGTCTCCGAAAATTCCCAGTTCTTTCATGCCATGGTCTGATAATATGATTAATTTTCCTTTCTTTGATATGTCTGCTGCTATCTCATCCATCTCCTTGTAAATCATCTTCATCATGGTCTTGTTGCCAAAGTTGAGGTGCCCTATAACATCTGCCACGCTGAAGTAGCCTAGAACTAATTCGTGGTCACCATCAAGAGCCTTTAGAAACTTATCCTTAACCTTTCTGTGATGCTCAAATGCATCCTTATTGTACTCTTTTCTCACCTTGTTTTTTTCTTCTTCATCCTCTGTTGTGAAGTACTTCTTCAGTAGCTCTCTTGATTTTGCATGCACTTCTTGGTCATAGCTGTATCCTGGCAAGTCAAGCACGACAGGACTCTTGAATTTTGAGAAAAAAGTGTCCTTAATCGGCCATTTCTTATCCCACATCTCCTTGTCACCGTCCTTGAGCACGTCTTTTTCCTTGTTCTGGCCTGTCATGAATGAGCTCCAGAGTACCATGGTCCTTGGCTGAGAAAACTCAGATATGTCTGTTTTGCCATAATGTAGTTGCATAAGGTTTTTGCACTCAAATTCCTTTACCTTATCGTATTCAAGCGCATCAATTGCAAATATTATTATCATTTTTACACATCTGTTATTATCCCGCCGGCACAGGTATCTGCTCTCTGCAAAACAAATCTCCCTAACTCCTGCACCTTGTTAAAGTTCTCAACAACCACTGGCTTGCCTGTTTTTATAATGATATCTGCCACTTCCCTGTTCTTTATCTCTTTAGCGTCCTTGCTAATCAGCTTGAGAGTGGATGAATCAGTAACTCTTTCAATCTTCTCAATGCTGCACATCACTTCCTGGGTTGCGCACTTGATTAACAGCCTCTCTGACTTCTCAAAAGGCTTCTTGTCCATCCAAAATACGTGGGCCTTTATTGTATCAGTTACTACAGGCAAATCTTTGAGATGGGTTATCACATCCCCTCTGTCAACAAATACCTTTTCCTGGGTTACTATGCCTGTGCTCTTGCCAGCCTCTGCCTCTTTAACGTCGTCCTTCATGTACTCTTCCACGCTCTTAACAACAGTCTCTTCTCCTGAAGGCAGAATCTTTATCTTGTCGCCGGTTCTTACTGTGCCGCTCTCAACCCTGCCAGCAACTATTCTTTTATCATACTTGTAAACATCCTGCACAGGATACCTTAAATCCTTGTTCTTAGCAGATTCCTTTACCTTAAAGGTGTCCAAAGCCGCTAAAACAGTAGGGCCGTCATACCATGAGAACTTATCTGTTTTTTTAGCAATAAAGTCCCCTTCTTTTGCAGATATTGGTATGAGATAAATGGGTTTTATCTTGATGGTGTCAAGGAACTTCAGGAGTTCTTTCTTAACCTCTTTGTATCTCTCTTCTTTATAGCCTACAAGGTCCATCTTGTTCATAACCACAATAACCTGGTCAAGTCCCAGCAGACTGAGGATGTAGGCATGCCTTCTGGTCTGCTCCTGCACTCCCTCCTCAACATCAACAATGAGGATAGCTGCCTCTGCCTGGCTTGCACCTGTTATCATGTTCTTGATGAACTCTACATGACCAGGAGCATCAATAATAGTATATTGCCTTTTTTTTGTTCTGAAAAAGGTCTGAGCAGTGTCAATGGTGATTCCCTGGTCTCTCTCCTCCTGCAAGTGGTCCATCACATAGGCAAACTCAACATCCTTGCCAAGGGATTCGCACACATTCTTTATCTCATCCATTCTTCCCTCTGGCAAAGAGTCAGTGTCATAGAACAATCTTCCAATAAGGGTTGACTTGCCGTGGTCAACGTGTCCCACAATTACGAATTTTAGGTTTTCAATATCCTTTTCTTTTTTCATTGTTTATTCCCCATAAAATTACCAAAATAGTTTTGCTAGTGTTAATATGCCTAATAAGGTAGTTGCAATACCAATAATGAGAGTTAATCTTTTTGTCTTCATTATTTTAACTGTATAAACAGATAAAGGCACTGAAAATATTGCTCCGATAACAAGGAACGGAGCTAAACTCCAATTAATGCTTGATGTGATCAAGAGATAAGTAATAACACCTACTAGACATGTAAGTCCTTCTGCAAGCGAGGTTATACCTATTGCTGCCTTGGTTTTTAACCCGGAAAGTATCTGACCGGATGTCACAACCGGTCCGTATCCTCCTCCTGACATTCCTTTGTTGAATGAAGCAATTACTCCAAGACCAATAATTTTTTTCCATGAAAACTTACTTTTTTTCCCATGTTTTATTAGGATTAGTATACCCATCACAAGAACTAAAACACCTATGTAAAGTTTAAGATAAAACTTAGGAATATTTACTGCGACTAATACAGCAGCCACAGTCCCTATAATGCTAAGAAGAGCCAGTACTAAAGCTATTTTTGCTGATTTTGATTTTGGTATATAACCAAGCTTGCCAAGTCTTTTTCTTATTTTGTGTTCATGATCATTTCTAAAGTCAAAATAAACATTTCCATGCTTGTGATGGAGGAATGCTGCAAAAATACCAGATAATAATTCTGATAAAAGAATTGCAGGAACTATTTGAAGAGGCTCAAAGTCCATTAATAATAGAAGAGGGGTGAGAGTAGTTCCGTAACCCATCCCTAGGGTTGAGTCAATGTACTCTGCAACAAAGGCAATTCCAAGAATTGCTAATCCGATTCCAAGAGATATTTCAAGTATCATTTTTCTTATTTTCCTATTCCTTTACATATATCCTAGTGCTCTCAGCTTCTGCATTGCATTAGCCTCCTCCTTATCCTGTGCTCTTCCGCTCCTCTCAGCTATCTTGCTCTCCTTAACCTCTTTTATTATCTTATCAACATCACTTGCACTGCTCTTAACAGGGGCTGTGCAAGGCATGCATCCAAGGCTCCTGTATCTTTTGCCCTCCTTTGCAAAATAGAGGGGATTAACAGGAAGCTTCTCTCTCTTGATATACTCCCAGATATTCAGCTCTGTCCAGTGAAGCAGAGGATGCACTCTTAGGTGCTGCTCTCCCTCTTTCTGGGTCTTGAACTGGTCCCAGAGCTCTGGTGGCTGGTCCTTGTAGTCCCATTTAAAGTCCTTGTTCCTAGGGGAAAACACCCTCTCTTTAGCTCTTATGCCGTGCTCATCTCTTCTTATTCCCAGGAGCAGGGCCTCAAATTTTTCTTTTGCAAGGGTTTTCTTAAGTGCGATTGTTTTCCTCATGTTGCAGCACTCAATCTTGGCCTTTGGGCCAATGCCCTGCTTTTCTGCTTCTTCATAGTTCTTAGAAACAATAAGGTTAAGCCCCCATTTCTTCACGCACATATCCCTGAAATCATACATCTCCTTGAAATGCAAGCCTGTGTCAATATAAACAACAGGGAAGGGTACTTTGCCGTAAAAGGCTTTTTTTGCCAGCCACAGCATTGTTGTTGAGTCTTTTCCAATGCTCCAGAGCATTGCCATCTTCCTGAATTTCTTGTATGCTTCTCTTATTATAAAGATGCTTTGGCTTTCTAGTTTGTCCAGATGATCCATTTTATGCCCTCCTCGCTTAGTCTAAGTACCCAAGGCTTCTCAGCCTCTCCCTTACCTTTTCCTCGTCTTTTTTTGAATATGCGGGCTTTTGGCTTGTTTTCTTTTCATTCTCAAGCTTGTCCACAACCTGCTGAAGAACATAGTTTACGTATTCATCAACATTCTTAAAAGAGCCTGATTCTTTTGCTCTTTTCTCAAGTTTTTTCAGAATCTCTTTTTTTATCTTTACCATTTTTGCACCTCACTTATACTTCGCTTATAGATAGCCAAGCTTTTTCAGCCTCAACTTGATTTTTTTCTCATCCTTTGCACTGAAAGGCTTTTCTTTCTCAGACATCACAAGCCTTAGCACAAAGGTTATGTATTCTGATATTGAGGATATGTCTGTCTCTTTAACCTGGGTTTTTATCTTTTCTGCCAGCCCTCCTGGAATTGAGACAATGGTCTTTTCCTTGTCCAGTTCTTTGAACACAGATATCATGTCACTCAGCAGCTCTTGATAGGACAGGTCTCTCTTTGCAGCCAGCATTCTGAGCTCTTTCCTGAGCTTTTCTGAGACCTGGATAGTGGTTCTGTCCTCCATTTTCACCTCAAATTACCTCAAATGCGCTTATACATAAAATTATGTACGGGTTTATAAAGTTTGTGAAAGTTAACATGATTCTAAAGCCCTCTTTCATAACATATATAAACCTAGTTTCGCCCTTGATTCTTAGATGTCATATGCAAAAAAAGCTGTCAAAGGCATTGCAGTAGTCTTTATCATTAACATTATAGCAGCATTTGTAGGGTACCTGATAAGGATAGTGCTGGCGAGAAACCTCACGGTAGCAGAGTACGGCTTGTTCTTTGCAGTATTTACCTTAATAAATTTCTTAGCTATGTTCAGCAATCTGGGAACAGGCCAGGCCCTGGTGAAATATATACCTGAGTTCCTTGTAAAGAAGAAGCCTGACAAGATAAAGAGCTCTATTGTTATTGCTGTTGGTATTCAACTAGTCATTATTACCTTTTTCGCTGTTGTCCTATTTGCTTTTTCCGGTTTTCTTGCACACAAGTACTTTAAGACACCTCTAGCTGTTCCTGTGCTCCTATTATTCATATTAATAATGTTCTTTGCATACTTCAGAACTCTGCTTAGGAATGTATATCAGGCCTTTCAAAGAATGACTGCCTTTGTAGTTATATATTTTGCAGAGAACTTCCTGATATTAATTTTTCTATTATCCTTCTTTTTTATCAAGAAGAACATCTTTGCAGCAGTCTACTCCCATATTATTGCCTATGCTCTGATATTAATCATCTTTACCCTGTTTTTGTTTAAAATCTTCAATTTCTTTGAACATAAAATAGCAGTCAAAAAGCCATTAGTCAAGAAACTATTAAAATTTGGTATTCCAGTGATGTTCAGCAGTATTGGGGGCATAATAATTCTCTACACAGACACTCTTATATTAACATATTTCAGAAGCCTTGAGGAGGTGGGAATCTATAACGTGGTTGTTCCAACAGTGATGATGCTCATCTTCTTTGCAAAATCGGTTATGTCTGTTATTTTTCCAATGACCTCGGAATTATGGGCAAGGAATAAGAGGAAATTTCTTGAAAAGGGACTAATCTTACTTGAAAAGTATTCCTTTATCATTATACTCCCAGTATCTCTTGTAGTTCTGGTCTTCTCAGGAACAATTCTTAGCCTAATGTTTGGAGCAGAGTACTCTTTAGGTGCGACCACAATGCAGGTCTTAATTGTGGGAATCATATTCCTAACCATATTTGCTATTAATTCATCTATTTTTTGGGCAATTGGCAAACCAGCTATAGCAACAAAGATACTCCTGCAGGGAGCCCTAATCAATTTTGTGCTAAACCTCTTTTTTATTCCCTGGATTGGAATGCTGGGAGCAGCAATAACCTCGCTCATAACCTATTTCTATGTATTCATAATGTCTGTGGTCAGACTGAGGAAGTTCATAAAAGTAAGAATTCCCTGGAAAAACTGGTTAAAAACATTTATTTCAGGAATTATCATGATTATAGCAATGTTCCTGTTAAAAGAGCTCATAATTGCTAATGCTTATGTAGAAGCAGTAATCATAGCAGGGATAGGGGGACTTGTCTATGCAGCACTAATTCTGTTAATGAAAGTGATAGATGTAGCAGAGATAAAAAATATTATAAAAATCTGGAAATAAGGCTTAGATTACTAGATTATCTTTTTATCATACAGAATCTTCTTTATATCTTTCTTGCTGAGCAGAGGCTGATATCCTGTATCATAGTCATGGTGGTCCAGGTCTGTCTTTCTTTTTAGATCTTTTCCAGAGCCATAAGCTGAGAGTATGGAATTATATAGAATAAACATATCATCCAGCTCACTCACAAAACCAAGCTCTTCCTTGGTCATCAAGGCCTCGCTTATCTTCTCACCAGGCCTTACCCCGATAGTCTTAAATTTGATATCCTTTGGCTTATGACCCTGCTTTGAAGCCAGCTCCTCAACCATAACCTCTGCAAGGTCTTTAATCTTCAAGGTTTTCATTTTGAGGATAAAGGTCTCCCCGCTCTCAGCTAGTTTTGCTGCCTTTAGCACGAGATTAACAGCTTCAGGCATGTCCATGAAGAAGCGAGTCATTTTATCAGAGGTTATTGTGACAGGACCTCCTTCCTTAATCTGTTTCTTAAATATAGGTATTACAGAGCCATTAGAGTCCAGGACATTCCCGAACCTTACACAGCAGAAGATGGTTTTAGAAAACCCAACAGGAGCATTGGTTATAATCTTCTCACTGAGGAGCTTGGTGGCTCCCATAGTGTTTATGGGATTGACTGCCTTGTCTGTTGATATTCCTATGAATCTCTCAATCTGTTCGTTAATAGCTGCGTCAACAAGGTTTTTAGTGCCAATAACATTGGTACTTACAGCCTCAAAGGGGTTGTACTCACAGAAGGGAACATGCTTTAGTGCAGCTGCATGGAAGACTATATCAACACCATTCATTGCTCTCTTCACTCTCTCCCTGTCCCTTATGTCTCCTATGAGATTCCTTATTCTATCTGACTTTATCTCCTGATTCATTCTGAAATGACCATCCTCGTTGTTATCAAAGACCCTTACTCTTTCGGGATTATACTTGAGTAATTGTTTTACAATTTCAAAACCTATAGAGCCGCATCCTCCTGTGACCAGGATATCCTTTCCTTCAAATATGCTTTTCATTTTTTCACCTTTCTCTTGCTTGTTTTTGATTTTTTCCTTGACAGTCCTTTATGGACTTCTTCAACCTTTTCACACACATACTTAATGTCTTTTTTGCTCATGTGAGTATAAAATGGCAGTGCCAGGGTTATTTTTGAAATCCGTTCACACACTGGGAAGTCCCCCTTCTTATGGCCGAGTTCTTTTCTATAGTGGCCTGTTAAATGGATGGGTGGGAAATAATTAGAGCACTGAACTCCTCTTCTCTTTAATCTCTTAATAAACTCATCTCTTCGAGGAACTTCAATAATATAGACGAACCATGAAACCTTGGAGTCCTTGGTGGATGAAAAAGGGGTCTTTATGCCCTTGATTTGCTTTAGCCTCTTGGTGTACTCATTGGCAACCCTTTCCCTCTTCTTAAGAATCCTTTTGATTTTCTTGAGCTGGCTTATTCCAAGAGCGCACTGGATATCACTAAGCCTATAATTGTAACCAACTCTCTCATGGTCGAGCCATCTGCTATTGACATTTCTGCCCTGGTTCCTGTAGCTCAGACACAGCTCATAGATCTTTTTATCATTAGTAACAAGAACTCCGCCTTCTCCTGTGGTCATCTGCTTGTTGGGATAAAAGGCAAAGATTCCGCAGTCACCAAAAGTACCGACTTTTTTGCCCTTGTATTCTGCCCCAAGGGCTTCTGCAGAGTCCTCAATGATTTTAAGCTTATGCTTCTTGGCAATCCTCTTGATAGCCTTTCTTTCAACAGGCCTGCCAAAGATATCAACCACAATGATAGCCTTGGTTCTTTTGGTAATCTTCTCCTCAATCTTCTCAAGGTCAATGTTAAAGGTGTCAGGTTCAATGTCAACAAACACTGGCTTTGCACCCTCGAACAAGGCGCAGTTAGCAGAGGCAATAAAGCTAAAAGGAGTAACAATCACCTCGTCTCCCTTGCCAATGCCAAGAGCCTTGACAGCCAGGTGAAGAGCGCTTGTGCCTGAATTAACAGCAACAGCATACCGGGTTCCTATGAACTGTGCAAACAGCCTCTCAAACTCTTCTAGTTTAGGACCCAGGCTCAGCCATCTGGTCTTAAGCACAGATTTGACTGCTCTTATATCATCCCCTCTAATGTAAGGGCTTGACAAAGGGATTTTTTTTGTTTTCATTTTGTCTTAGCATCAATAATATTTTCAATAAGCATTGCAATGGTCATAGGACCAACACCATTAGGCACAGGAGTTATATATGAAGCCTTTGATTTAACACTTTGAAAATCAACATCGCCAACAATTCTTTCGTTCTTTTTTGCAATTCCGACGTCAACAATAACAACCCCTTGCTTAACATGTTCGCCTGTTATTAAATGAGGAACACCAGTAGCACTTATTAATATATCTGCTTCTAGAGTTTCTTTTTTTAAATCTTTGGTCTTGATAGTGCACACTTTGAATTTAAGGCCTCTTTTTTTAAGCATTAGTGATAATGGCTTTCCAACCAAGCGACCATGCCCTATCACCACGATTTTCTTGTCTTTTAGATCAATATTATATTCTTTAAGCAATCTTAAAATTCCTTTTGGCGTGCAGCATTCCAGGATATCATTATCTTTTCTAAGCCCGTCAACATCCTTTTCAATTTTAACTGCATTAATCACATTATCAGTGTCAACATGTTTCGGAAGAGGAAGCTGTATAACTATGCCGCTTACATCATTCTCTTTGTTAAGCTCACTCACCCTGGCAATAATCTCTTTTTCAGAAACATTGTCCTTAAATCTTATGAGTTCAATACCAATACCTATCTTTTCACACGTTTTTTCCTTTTTCTTAACATAAATTTCTGAGGCAGGATCATTTCCCACAAGAATCACAGCAAGCTTGGCTTTGATCTTGTCTTTCTTAATCTTCCTTTTTAAGTCCTTAAGTATCTTTTCAGATGTTTTTTTTCCATTGAGCAGCTTTGGAGAAGTATAGGTTCTTATAACCCTTTTATCAGTTATTATCAACTCAACCTTTCTGTCATGCTCATCAGGTTTTAGTTCCTCTTGTATTTGGAAGTCATAAGCCAGGCATATGCTCTTCAGGTACTTATGGCATGCAAGAAATCTGTCATAATAAGCAGCACCTCTGCCAATCCTGTTACCCTGCGTATCAACTCCAACACAAGGAATAATTATCAGGTCAAGTTCATTAGGATTAACAACAGGGCAGCTTTGCTTTGGCTCTTTTATCCCAAAACTCGCATTTTCCAAATCATCAATGCCTTTTATCTCTCTGAACTCCAGCTCTTTTTCCTTTATCCTTATCGCAGGAAGAAAAACCCTTTTTCCTGCTCTTAAAAGGCTTGATATAATCTTTTCTGTGGAGACCTCATTGTCCTTTGAGAAATAAAGCCCGATATTGTGGTCATTT
>CBFDDS010000008.1:0-12289 GCA_965603625.1 Candidatus Woesearchaeota archaeon | reverse complement strand
ATTCCTATGAAACATTTGGAGCCGTTCTTTGAATCTCTGGTTAAGAATGGAAAAAATGAAAAAAAGGGAGATAAATACTATAAAAAAGGGGTTAAGGAACATGGAGCTAAAAAAGGAGCTTGAGTCTTTGCTGTTCTCATCTGGCAAGATGATGAGTGAGAGTGAACTAGCAGAGCTCACCAATAGTTCTGAGAATCAGGTCAAAGAGGCTCTTGAGAATCTTAAGAAGGAGTATGATGATAGAGATACCAGCCTCATGCTTGTTCAGAGCGGTGGTAATTGGAAGCTTACTGTTCGTGAAAAATATATTGATTTGGTCACAAAGATTGTTGCTGATACAGAGCTTCCCTTTCCTGTGCTTGAGACCCTTGCTGTCATTGCCTACAAAGCTCCTCTACTACAGGCAGAGGTTATAAAAATAAGAGGAACCAATGCTTACGAGCACATTGGGCTTCTGGTTAAAGAAGAATTTGTTGACAAGAAGAAAGAAGGCAGGAGTTTTAAACTCAGCCTCACCCCGAAATTCTTCAAGTATTTTGATGTTGAGGGCGAGAGGGATATAAAAGAGGCTTTAAAGAATGCTAAGGTGCCTGAACGGGTTGGTGATCTAAAGGTTGTTGACGTTCCTGAGAAAGAAGAAAAGGAAGAAGATGAAAAGGTAAGAGAACAACTCGGGGATTTGGAAGTGATTGACGAACCTAAAGAGCCTGAGGAAGAAGAAAAGGCTAGCATTGAGAACAATAAGCCTGACAAGGAATTTCTGAATCATATTGATAAGCGTATTGATGATGTTACTAAGAGAAATGATGATCTTGATAGTGACGATTTGTTTAAAAGACAAGAGGAGGTGACTAAGGAAATGGAAAAAGAAACAAAAGCACCTGTAGAGGAAGAAGAAAAAAAAGAAGAAGTTGAGGAAGAGAAGACAGCGGAGCCAGAAGAAAAAAAAGAAGTGGAAGAAGAGGCTCCTGCTGAAGAGCCTGAAGCAGAAAAAGAACCAGAAGAAGAAGAAAAAAAAGAAGAATAAGCTTCTTCACTGGACATCTGTTTGCGTAGGATTTATAAATCTACTTGGTTCTGTTATTTTCATGACCCTGATAGTTATATGTCCTAAGTGCAAACAGCAGCAGAAGACCAATCCTAAGAAAATCGCAAGTGCTGTAAAGACATGCGTGTACTGCGGGCATAGGTTTAAGATTCATTCTAACCAGAAGAAGAGCAGGATTCTAAGGAGGATTTGAGGATATTTTTATAAATTGATGGATATTCCTCTTTTTAATGAATGCAGGAACAATTGAAAATGCTGAAGATAATAGATATTGCCCTCCTTGTCCTATCCATAATTATCCTCAATTTAGTAAACTATACGTAAGTGTTCAAGACGTTGCTGACCTTTTTAAAGTATCTCAAGCACAAGTGTATAAACTTGTAAAAAAAGGTAAATTTTGGCACTCACGTGCAACGGGTCCTATTAGGACAACAATTGAAGATGTTTGTTATTCTATAACAGACATTAATTTAAGGGTGGTTGGTATTGATGAGCAGGAGTGGTTTATTGAAAACTGTAAAAGCATGTATGAAACACACCTTAAATTAAACCCAAATAGAAGAGAGCATTTTGAAAAATTTGTTAAACCAACTTTAGATGAGTCTTTAAGAATTCTAGCTGAGTATTGGGTTGCAAAGAAACAAAAGGTAAAAGGAATTGCTTAATCTGAAACTGCATTATTTATAAGCATTTTTTAGCAAAACCCACAGATATTTTCAATATAGAAAATATTACCAAAAATCATAATACTTATAAAGCCAGGAAAGGTACCTTTTATCGACGAGAATCTAGTGTAATTTTAAAGGTAGAACATGAACTCAAAAAAGTCTAAAGACTCAACCCAAAAAGAGTCTGAAAAAAAGCAGGAAAAAGAAGCTCAAAAAAACAGCACTGAAGTAGACGAAAGACGCATAATCCGGGCTGTGATTGAGGATGAGATGAAGGCATCCTATCTTGATTATGCAATGAGTGTGATAGTTGGGAGAGCCCTGCCAGATCTCAGAGACGGGTTAAAACCTGTCCATAGAAGGATTCTCTTTGCAATGAATGATATGGGAATCAAATACAACACCCCACCCAAGAAATGTGCAAGAATTGTAGGAGAGACTCTCGGTAAGTATCATCCCCACGGAGACACCGCTGTCTATGACGCCCTTGTAAGGATGGCCCAAGACTTCTCACTAAGATATCCCCTTGTGCAGGGCCAGGGAAACTTTGGAAGCATTGACGGTGATAATGCAGCAGCTATGAGATACACAGAGGCAAGGCTGGCAAAGATAAGCGAGGAAATGCTCACAGACATAGATAAAGATACAGTTGATTTCCAGGCAAACTTTGACGGCAGCCTAAAAGAGCCAATTCTTCTTCCAAGCAAGATACCCAATCTGTTAATCAATGGCAGCAGCGGTATTGCTGTAGGCATGGCAACCAATATTCCACCCCATAACATCAGGGAGGTGTGTACTGCTGTTGTTGGACTCATAGACAAGCCAGACCTTGAGGTGCAGGATATTCTTAACATCATCCAAGGACCAGACTTTCCAACAGGAGGAATAATCCTTGGGAAAAGGGGAGTGGTAGAGACTTACAGCTCAGGAAGAGGAGTCATGCGTGTAAGAGGAAGGCTTGAGCTAGAAGAGAAAAAGGACAAGCAGAGACTGATTGTATCTGAGATTCCCTACCAGCTCAACAAGTCACATTTAATAGAGCAGATGGCTGATGCTGTTAATGACAAAACAATCCAGGGCATTTCTGACATAAGAGATGAGAGTGATAGGAAGGGTATGCGCATAGTGCTTGAGCTCAGAAAAGGAGCCAATCCTGAAATTGTTAAGAACCAGCTGTTCAAGCACACGAGGCTGCAGTCAACCTTTGGAGCAATCATGCTCGCTCTTGACAAGGGCCAGCCAAGAACCCTCAACATAAAACAACTGCTTGAGAACTTCTTAAAGCACAGACAAATTGTCGTGAGAAGGAGATCCAAGTTTGAGCTAAAGAAAGCAGAGGAAAGAGCCCACATCCTAAAGGGGCTGATTATTGCACTACAGCACCTTGACCCTGTTATCAAGCTCATAAAGACTTCTAAGAATCCTGTTATTGCCAAGAAGAACCTAATCACTGTCTACAAGCTCACAGACAAGCAGAGCCAGGCAATCCTGGATATGAAGCTGCAGAGGCTCACAGGCCTGGAACAGCAGAAAATAAAAGACGAGCATAAACAACTGCTTGAGCTTATCAGGAAGTTAAAAGAGATTCTTGCTGATGAGAAAAAGATTCTAGAGATAATAAAAAAGGAAATGAACGGAATTATAGAAAAATATGGCGATGAGAGAAGGACTGTTATTGAAGAGGATGTTGAGGAAGAGATTGACCTGGAGGACTTGATAAAGCCAGAGGAGAATGTTATCACCATTAGCCATGCCGGTTATATCAAAAGACAGCCCATAGATACCTATAAGACCCAGAGGAGAGGGGGGAGAGGAGTAAGAGGAGCAACCACAAGAGAAGAGGACTTTATCAAGCACTTATTCGTGGCAAACACCCACTCCTACCTATTGGTATTCACTGACAAAGGAAAGGTTTACTGGTTAAAGGTATACAACATCCCAGCGGCTGCAAGGGTTAGCAAGGGAAAGCCTATTGTTAACCTCATAAAGATAGAGCCTGAGGAAAAGATACAGGCAGTCATCCCTATAAGAGAATTTGATGACAAGCACCACCTATTATTTGCAACAAGATACGGCCTTGTAAAGAAGACCAAGCTCAACGCCTATAGCAGGCCAAGACAAGGAGGGATAATAGCTATTAATCTTAATGAGGGAGACGCAGTGGTAGAGGTAGTGCTCACTGACGGGCACCAGAAAATCCTGATAGCAAGCAGTAATGGCCAGGCAGTCAAGTTCTTTGAAGCAGATGCAAGGCCTGTTGGAAGGAACAGCTATGGGGTTAGAGGGATACGGCTTGGAAAAGATGATACTGTTGTTGGGATGATAATAGCCAAGGATAATGAGACTATTCTCACCATCACCGAGAATGGCTATGGAAAAAGAACAAACATAGAGGAGTACAGGCTTATAAGCAGAGGAGGAAAAGGAGTAAGAAACATTATTTGCAGCCAAAGAAATGGCTGTGTCACTAGTATAAGAGCTGTAAAAGATGAAGATGAGATAATGATTGTGTCAGAGAAGGGCATCCTCATAAGAATCCCTGTTAAGAATATAAGTGTTATCGGCAGGAACACCCAGGGAGTAAGAATTATGAAGCTGGAAGTTGGGGACAAGGTTGTTAGTGTTGCAAAGGTTGAGAGCAATGGCAACAATGGAGATAATACTGAAATTACTGAAGTAAAAGAAGACGAAGACGATACTTGAGTGGCCTACAACGCTAAAAACTAATTCTAAGTTGCTCTTAAGAACATTATCAACATGCCAAGAACAGCAATGATTGCCACAAGGATGATTAGTTCAACGTGGTGGTGTGATCTCTTGTTGTTTTTTCCCATTCTTACGATTGAATCTTTCTGCTGATTATATAAATCTTTTGGATAATAGAAATAGCAATATTTAAATACATTCAAGAATAAGTTAAGAGCATGAAAAAGAAGCTTCACTTAAAGGGATGGAGCAAGGAAGAGATAGAACACGCACAGAAGGTGCTAAAAAAGGCAGAGAAGAAAAAGCATCCAGACATAAAGAAGGTTGAGGAGAGCCTCTACTGGTTCACCCTCATTGTGGGAATCCTGGGAACCATACTCCTGTCATTAATCCTGATACCCATCCTTATAGTTAATAATAATGCCTGGAGCTATATACTCACAGCAATCTTTGGCTTTCTTTTAGGGGCATTAATTGTTATCATAATAAAGGACCTGCACTGGCTTGAGCACCACCATCATGTGCTTATCACTATATTAATCCCAGTAATAGCAATCTTCAATTTCTTTATAGTTGTTACCAGAGTTAACAAACTCAACAATAGCCTTGGACTGGAAGCCTATCATGACCCACTAGTAATTGGATTAATCTACCTCATATGCTTTGTAGTGCCCTATGGTGTGTTTCTTTTCTATACGAGGAAATAAACATGGATCTAAAAGAATGGGTTGTGCATCATATTAAGCAGAAAGACCTGGTAAAAAAGGATTTGATTAGCTATAAAGAGGAAAAGGACAGGGTTCTGTGTGATTATAAGGAAGGAAGAAAGGGAGCCTATCATTTCGGTGAGAACCTCGAGCTCAGCAAGATAAAGGCTGTTAAGCAGGACGAAACAGCAACCTTTGTGTGCCTCTGCAATGAGCATAATTTCAAGATTCTGGTTAATAACTGGGGCCTGTTCAAACAAAAAACCAATCTTACCTTCATCTTTCTCAATCCTAATATTGCAGAGAAATGGATTATCAAGCCCCATGTGCATGCAAAGATAGCAGACCCCAAGACCTTAAAGCAGGGCTTAAGGACTATGTATGACACCTGCATGGGCAAGGCTATTAGTGAAAATAACATGCAGTAAATTTAGTCGAAAACAATATATACCCCAACTTAATTCTCATCCCTATGGAGACAAAAGTCAGCACTGGCACTGCTGTGATGGACTGGCTCTTAGAAGGAGGGTATGACAAGAGCGTTATCACGACTATCTACGGGCCTGCAGGCAGTGGAAAAACCAATATCTGCCTTTTATGCATTGCTAATAGTGTGAAAGGCCAGAAAGTTATCTACATTGATACAGAGGGCAGCTTTTCTCTGACAAGATTCAAACAGATATGCCATGATTACAAGAAAGCCTTGGAAAAAATAATCTTTCTCAAACCCACCAAGTTCAGAGAACAGGAGCAGGCAGTGAGCAAGCTCAGCTCATTAATAAAAAAGGATATCGGAGCTATTTTTGTGGATACCATAACCATGCTCTATAGGGCTGAACTAAAAAAAGATGGTAACAGGGACTTAAATGATGCTTTGGTTAGCCAGATGAGGAGCCTCTTAGAGATTGCCAGAAAGCACAATATCCCCATCATAACAACAACCCAAGTGTATGCTGACCTTGAGAACAAGGACCAGGTCAAGTTGGTGGGAGGCAACATTATCAGAAACATCAGCAAGTGCTTGATAGAACTGAAGAAGAGCGGGAGTAATAGAGTAGCAATAATAAAAAAACACAGAAGCATAGAAGAAGGTAAGAGCGTGCTGTTCAGGATAGTTGATGAGGGGATAATAGAGGTTAGGAAAAAATAATTTTGCTTCTTATTCTTCAGAAAAGTCATCAAGGGTATATGTAAACCCTCCTTTGTTAATCATGCCCCTCTCCTCCATGTAGCCCTTGGTGAGCAGCCAGAAGATCAAGCCAAGGCTCTTCTTTCCCTTGTTGTTGCAGGGCACCACAAAGTCAATATTATTGGTCTGATTGTTGGTATCGCAGAAAGCAACAACAGGTATGCCCATTTTCATGGCATCCACTATAGCGTTTCTGTCAGGCCAGGGGTCTGTGACAATCATTATCTTGGTCTCTGTAAACTTCTTCAGCTGGGTGTTGGTCAGTATTCCCGGAGGATACCTCCCTGTGTACACCTTTACCCCTGTTAATTCACCAAAGAGCTGGACTGGTTTCCAGCCATTCTCTCTCCTAGCAACCACCATTATCTCTCCAGGAGCATAGTTTGAGAGGAACTTAATCAGGGTTCTTATCCTAACGTCTATCTGCTGTACATTGAGCACACTAAGGCCGTCAGGCCTGGTCTTATAGATAAAGTTCTCCATGTATTTGGTCTTGAACTTGGTACCTATATGTATTCCTGACTTTAGGTACTCGTCATTTGGTATGAGTAATTGTCCTTCATCTGCCATATTTATCACCTTGATTAACAGTAACAGAAAAAAACTCTATTACTGCTCTTATTTATCGCCCAAAAGCAGTTTTGCCAAGAGTCCCTTCCGGCTTTCCCCTCAGCAGGGCTTTCAGGAGGGAGAACGAGTAAGATATTTATAAAGTTTCTGGATTCGGAAACACCCCCAGAACTTCATACACCGGCCCTTCAGGCATCAAAGTGCTCTTATAGAGCGTGAATTTATCTGCCAAGAACTCTTTCTTCTCAACTTTTTTGTTAGTAATCAACTCTAGTAACCTTTTTTTATCATCATCAGAGGCAATATACTTAACCCTTGCAAAGGTCAGGTGGTTCTGAAAGGGGTAGTCATCCTTAAAATCAGGCAGTGCCTTGTCTATCTCCTGCTTTAATTCAACCAATGGCTTTTCTGGTCCTGCATCAACCCATAGGACTCTTATCCTTTTTTCATTAGGGAACAAACCCAGCTTGTTTATTGACAACTTAAAGGGTTCAAATTTTATCTGGCTCAGGGCTGTAGTGATTTTATTCACTCTACCCCCCTCTACTTCCCCAAGGAATTTCATAGTTAAATGGATGTTCTCCTTTTTTACAGGCTTAACACCCTTTATACCCTTAAAAGAAGCCTTCAACTCCTCAATGCTCTGCTTTACATCATCCGGCAGGTCTATTGCTATGAATAGTCTCATAAGAATAAAGAGAAAAAAATAATAATATTAAAAACTTTTTATTGAGCTAACTTATTTTTTCTTTCCCCCTTTTTTAGGTTTCTCAGCAGGGGCCTCTGCCTTCTCTGTAACTTCCTCTGCTTCTGGCTCCTCTGCAGGCTCCTCAGGTTCTTCAGCAGGAGCTTCCTCCTCTTCTTTAGGTTCTTCAGCTTCCTCTTTCTCTTCAGCAGGAGCTTCCTCCTCTGCAGGCTCCTCAGGTGTCTCTTCTGGTTCCTCTGTAGCCTCTTCACCAAAGTTCTCTGAATCCATAGCCTCAGACTCTTTCTCAAGCTCTGCTACTTCTTCCTCTGCACCCTCCTCCTCTGCTGGCTTCTCATCTGCTACTGGAGCGGTTGCTCCGCCAATAACCTCTGCAAAGCCTGCATTCCTAAGAACTCGGGTCACTTTAACTCTTACTTCGTCGCCCTCTTTTGTGTTGGGTACAAAAAGAACAAATCCTTGCTTTTTAGCAATTCCATCGCCTTTCTCACCAACAGCCTCTATCTTTACATCCAACTCATCACCCTCTCTAACAGGGGCGAAACTTCGTCTTTTTCCAAACATTTCATATCCTCCATATCTAAGTGTATTTAGAACACAAAAACACGGTTTTATTTATAAAGTTAATTGAAAAAAATTGAAAAAAAAGAAAAAGAGGGCTTAAGCATCCTCTATGCCCTTCTCTGTAATCTTGAAGATGCATTCATCATCAGCCAGGTCAGGGGCATCCACAAGCTTGCCAACTCTTGTGCCCTTCTTGCCTCTTCGCAGATAAATCCTGTAGGTGCTGTTATGAGCAACTATGTTACCGCCAATAGCCTCTGTTGGGTCTCCAAAGAACATGTCTGGCTTTGCCATAACCTGGTTGGTGACATAAATAGCTAGGTTGTGCATATCTGCAAGCTTTGAGAGGGTGTGCATATGCTTGTTGAGCTTCTGCTGCCTCTCGGCCAAGGTGCCTCTGCCCACAAACTCTGCTCTGAAATGAGCTGTGAGCGAGTCAACAACTATGAGCTTAACCTTTAAGCCCTGCTTTATGAGCTCCTCAGCCTTCTCAGCAAGGAGCATCTGGTGGTCAGAGTTAAAAGCCCTTGCAACCTTAATGTTTTTCAAAACATCTTCAGGCTTAAGTCCTAGTGCTTGTGCAAACTGAATGATTCTGTTGGGTCTAAAAGTATTCTCTGTGTCAATGTAAACAGCAACAGCATCAGGGTCTGAAGAAACAGCTTGAACTGCTAACACATGCCCAATCTGAGTTTTTCCACTTCCATACTGGCCAAAGCACTCAGTAATAGCACCGGTCTCCACTCCTCCTGCAAGGAGAGTGTCAAAGTTTTTGCTTCCAGTGCCTATCTTCTGTACCTGTTCTCTTTTCTTCATCAAGTCAATGCCTGACTGAAAACCCATGCCCATGCCATCCCTTGCTGCCTTGATTGCTTTTCTTGCAGTTGCCTCAGTAACTCCAGCTGTATTAATAATCTCACCAGGAGTGGCTACTGCAATGCTCATCATGTTATCAAAGCCTCCCAGCTTGAGCTTCTCAGCACTAGCCGCCCCAATACCGGGTAGGTCTTCTATTTTCAGCTCTTTCTCTTGTTTTTTAGAAGCCATTGTGTTTGGAACCTCTTTCTTTGTTTTAAATTTTTCCACTTTTTTAACTGTTCGCAGTTGCTGCATAAATATCACCTCTTATTCAGCACTAGTGTCCGGGCTGTTCAGTGCAAGGAATTCATAAGCCTTGTTAAGAACAAGCACGGCTCTTGGCAGGTCTGTTGTTCTTAATGAATTAGTCTTCTGCCATTCTCCATTAGCATCCGTGTAGCTCCTGTCAAAGCTAACACTATTGTAGCTTATGCTCTCTCCTTGCTTATTCTTGCTCTGGTTTTCCCAGATTGTTGCAGAAATAGCTCCTGCCTTAAACTTTTTTACAGGGGTGTTTCCTTCCATATTCATCGCCTCCTTTCCTTTCGGTTCTTATTTCAAAGCCCTCTTAGTTAGGCACTGCTAAGGCGCCAGAGAGCTGGAGGTTTTCCTTCTAAAAAAGAAGGAATAAGGCAAGTATTACATCCTTACCTCAACAAAGAGAAGGGCTTGGTGGTTTATATACCCTGCGTCAACCCCTGTCCAGTGTGTCCAGTGCGAAATTTTTATAAACATCTAAATCAAAAGCCTAAATATTAATAGTTACATGAATATAATGAGGTGTGTGAAACATGACTAAGGGAAAGAGGGATTCTTCTTATACAATGATAGCAATGGTCGCTATCGTAGCAATTGTGGCTATATTTGTGTTGCTCTTGAACAATGTTAATCCAAGAACAGCATATTCAACAACAGAACCAGAGCTTCAACAAGCCCTTATAGTTGATGAAGAAGGAAACATCATTGGTGAGGCAAAGGGCGGAAAGCCAGGAAAACCTGGAGATGGCGGAAAGCCAAAAACCTGCACTGACTCTGACGGAGGCCTGGCTTACTACACGAGCGGATATGTAACCCTGGGAGACCAAGCCTATTATGATGAATGCTCAGGAAGCAATTTACAAGTAAATGAGAAGTATTGCTACACTGTCAGGAAGAAGCCGGCTGTTGGAACAATGGTCTACACCTGCCCATATGGGTGCCAAGGAGGTGCCTGCCTGAACACCTCTCCTACGTATTGTGGAAACGGAATTGTAGAGACGGGAGAGGAATGTGACGGAAACTATAGGACCTGTGTTGACTATGCCGGCCGCCCAGGAATGCAGAACTGCACACCTAACTGTACCTGGGGGCAATGTATATATGCAGGCTACTGCGGCGATGGTATCCAGGTGCCGCCAGAAGAGTGCGATGAAGATGACCTTGGTGGTATGACCTGCGTTGATTTAGGAAACTTTACTGGTGGTGTTCTTGCATGTGATACTGCAACTTGTATGTTTGATACAAGTGGGTGCATAAGCTAATTCAATTAAAATTAATTAAAACTAAGTCAGAGGTGAGAAAAAAAATGGCTAAAGAGAAAACAAATTTTTCTCTTGTAATGATAGCAATAGTGGCCATTGTAGCAATAGTAGCAATGATAAGTCTATCAGTTACTTTAAGAGAAGCAAAGGCAGAAGAGACCGTGTTGGTGGTTGATGAAGAAGGAAACATCATTGGTGAGGCAAAAGGAGAAAAACCTATGCAAGCAATGAAAGAATGCAACAGCTTTTGTAGGTCTTTCGATGATCCACATGGATGTGCTAACTGCTGCCTTAGTTTTGGTGTTTCAGGGGAGATAGTAGAGCGTATATGTTATGGAACCCAGACAAACCAAGGCAAGAAGCCTAATTAGGTTACTTTAAGTCAAGGTTAAAGTATAAAATAGATTAATCCAAATCTTTTTATATTAGTAAATAAAAGATTTCTCTATGGTACTTGAGCACTTATTCCCTGAGAACTGGCTGGAGAAAAAGATTGGCTATGCCTTTCTTATAGCAGTCATATATTCAACTATTGGAATAATTGCTGCGAGGCTCTTGTTCGGCGCTAATTCAGGTATTGTGTCTGTAATCTTTACTTCTCTACTAATCCTTCCCTATCTCCAGAAGATGCTTAAAAAAGAGGAGCGCGAGGAGGAGACTGAGAAGAGGCTTAATCTGAAGCAGTTCGCTTCACTCAAGCATTTCTTTAAGAACAACCAGGCAATAAGGGTTTATTTCGCTATTTTCCTTGGAATATATCTAACCTATGCCTTCTACTCCTTTATCCTGCCCCAGCTCGGGTTTAATACATTCAATATATTTAAGGAGCAGTTATTTGTTGACCCTGCTCTTAGAGGCAGGGCCTTTGATATAGGCACAATGATAGGCATCCTGGCAAATAACTGGTGGGTGCTGCTAGCATGCTTCCTATTAGCAATCATAGCAGGTGATGGAGCCATATTCTTTATCACATGGAATGCCAGCAGCTGGGGAGCCTTGTTTGGGTATCGGGCCTTGACTTCTGCCTGGTACGGTAATGTGAATCCTTGGTGGTATCTCTTCCTAATTCTGGTGATAACCCTCCCTCATGTAATCTTAGAAGGAGGGGCTTATATATTATCAGCCATCTCAGGAGGCATAATATCAAATGAGATTATCAAGCATAAAGCTGGCATAAGAAACTTTATTTTTTATATTATCACAGGAACAGCTCTAATCCTCCTCTTCTTATACTTCTACAAATACCTTCTTGGAGCAAAGAGCATGGTTGGTTTCCATTTAATAAGCATTATTATAATAACTGTTATGATATACTCAATGGGAAGATTGTTTGAGCAGAAGAGACTGAAAAAGGTATTCTATAATAATTATGTCCTGTTCATAATAGCAATCATTGTCTTTCTTATCGGTGCACTGGTAGAAACCCTGGTTCTTAACAATGTGAGCATTCTTGAGAAAATCTATGTCTTTAGTTTCTTGTTTGGATAAGATAGATAGAGTATAGATAGAAAAACAGTATAGATAGAATATCTAAGATGAGAGCAGTACATAACTTAATCCCAGAAAGATAATCAGTAAAATCCAGTCGACTAACCTGCCTGTCCTTAACCTTCCCTTTATTCTCATTTTGCTGGGCCAGAAAGGGGTGGTGCCTGACTTTGTAAGGCTGTCTAAAAAGAGATGTGAAACAAAGCCAACAATAACTGCCAAGGCATAGTATGAATTCCTGGTAAATATGAATAAGATTATAGAG
>CBFDDS010000007.1:0-12337 GCA_965603625.1 Candidatus Woesearchaeota archaeon | reverse complement strand
TACATTCTGACTGATGGCTTCACAAAATTTGTTAAAACAACCTCTTGTGAAGGATTAGGCAATACCTGTGCAGATTCATGCGCTGAACTAGAAGGAACTTACACGGTTGATACAGGTAACAGCGGCACAGATGGTGGTTGCGAAGCTGACCAAGTATGCTGTGTAAAGGTTGGATAGTAATATATTTTTCTTTTATTTTTTTAAAGGTAGAGTAGCTATAAGCCGCCTTTTGTCAACCCCCACGCACGCATGGGCGGGTTGTGCTTAACATTCTACTAAGCGTCTCAAAGGACTTGCACCGGTGAGGGCTCGCCGTTTCACCCCTTCCTATGGGTCTCTGATCAGGTCGTTAACTCGCAGGAAGTCGCCTTCCTGCTTCTGAACCATCATATCTCTCCATAGGTGGTCTCGTTTCTGAGCCGTTGCCCTGGCTTTCACCAGCTACCTTCCGATAGTCACCTTTGTATGGTGGGCGGACTTTCCTAAGCAGAACCAGCAAAAGCCTGTCTTTGAAAACAGGTGTTTTTGATGGGCTCTACCTGCTGTTAAGCCACTACCCTACCTCTAGAGGAGAGGGGGGTTTTATGCTTTAAAAAGCTTGTCTTTTTTTGCGTCTATAGTAACATTTATATATGAATAATCTCAAGAATATGATTAAGAATTTAATACTCAAAAAATTGAGGTGATTTGCTATGAGTAAGAAAGCTCAGGGTCTTAGCATGAATGTTATCATCATAGCAGCAATAGCCCTTTTGGTGCTTGTTATTCTGGCAGTTCTTATCTTGAGAGCTGGTAGTGGAGTGACCAAGGGAACAGGCTGTAATGGTATCGGTGGAGTATGCGAGGATGACTGCGGAGACTTGGAGGGAGTGTATGTGAAGAACATTCCTAACAGTGGAAAATCAGGCGGTTGTCAAGAGGATGAGAGTTGCTGTGTTCCATTACTGAAAGAAGAGGGATAAGAAAATGAAGCTCTTAAAGAATAAGAAAGGAGTACAACTAACTATGCAGACAATAGTCATAGCAGTGCTGGTGATTGTTGTTCTGATAGTGCTGGTGCTTATCTTCAGCAAGTCTGCAAGGAACTTCTTTTTAGGAACATCTGGATGTACTAGCAGGCAAGGAGTATGCGAGTCAAAGGGAGGCGGATGCCCTGAGGAGTGGACAAATCACTGGGCTGGCAATCCTGAGTGCGCAGATGATGAGATTTGCTGTGTTAGAGAAAAAGATATTCTTGGAATAGAAGATTAGTAGATAGTATGTGCTCCTAGATGAAAGGGTTTTAGAATGAAGAACAAAAAAGGGGTGGTATGGCCACATTTACTCCAGCTTGTACTGGTGGCAGTTGCTCTTATAATAATAGCCTGGATTCTACAAGTCCAGTTCGGTGCCTTTCATCTAGGTACAACCAGATGTAAGGGCACCTGTATGACTGCCTGCGGTTCTTACATGCACCTACTTGAAGGAGATGAGGGTTGCAGGAGAAAAACCAAGGATGAGACCATGCTCTGCTGCGATACCAAGGAGCTTGAGGGTGAGCAGAGGGGCTATGGTGCCAACAACCAGATGATAAGACTCACTCTTAACGGCGGCAAGAGCCCTTTCTATTACGGTGAGATGAGAGAGCTGGAGATTGGCAAGACATACTACCTGGAGTTGTTCTTTGATGATGAGATAAGGGAGAATATAGACAAGAATGCATCATACTGCGGGGTCTGGATAGAGGACAGAGACCTTTCTACTGATTATGGACTGCATGATTTATACACTTCCTTTAATCAGCAAAAAGTAAAGAAGTATGATGAGCCAAGAAAAGCTCCTTTAATACCCCAAGATGAGAATATTGTAGGGACTATTGATGAGAAAGGTTCAATTGTTAGGAGTTGTAAACGAGCAGGTAAGGAAGAGTTATTCCTTTACCCACAGGTTTTTACACCAAACGAACTTAATGCTGGCAGGACTTATGAATTAAGAGTGATTGTGTATAGTGAGGAAGTTACTAAGATTATAAATGAGAACTTTGTGGGACCAGTGACGCCAACGCATGGTCCAAGTAGTTTTGGTTATGATGGCGCCAAGGCAATAATTGATGAAGACAACTGGGTTGCTGAGTTTACTGCCTACTTCAAGGTCAAGCCTATCATTGAGATTAGTGATATAAGCGGTACATGGGTTATTGAGGATGACATCATTGTGAGGTCTGTTAACCCTTACAAGCTCTCCAAGGTAGAAGTTGGTATTGTGGGTGAAACAGAACTTAATGCTGTAACTAATGCTGATGAGAAGAGTTTATATCAGAAAATCTATGATGCCTGCAGTGCAGATAGCTTTCAGAGCAACTACAAGAGTTCTATCCACAAAATTACCTCTATTAAATCAGGCAGTGCTGGTCTTAATCTTGGAATTGGCACTCTTGGAAGAAATGCCTATGTGAGAAGGAGCTATATCTCCCAGGAACAACCAATAACAGTGGCCAAGAACAAAGCAGAAATCCTTCTGGATGAATCAAGCATAAACAGGACTTTCACTAATGTCAGGAATAGTATGTTAGAGGAAGGAGAAGGTGAATTCAAAGAGCATTACCTGTGTGTAAGATCCCAGGTAGTGGCTCCAGATGGTAAGTTAATGCCGATTATAAGCACTTCTCAGCAGCCTTTAAGACTGGATGTTGCTCCTCCCAAGGTTGATAATACAGATAATTACATAAAAGTGGTTTATCCCAAGGCTCAACTCCTCCAGAATAACCTGCAGAAATTGATAAATAATGGCAGAGTGCTGCCAGAACAGACAATCACTCCCTACTACTTTGAGCAGTATCCAATGATACAGATTGCCAAGTGCATTGATAAGAGCGGGTGCAAGAACTATGACTATTATTTTGCACCTACCAACATACCCATCAACATCCATTCTGCTGACTTGGAGACAGGCATTGTCGCCACTATCCTTGGAGTGGGCTTGAACTATCTCTACAAAGCAATTGTTGAGAGCAACCCCTTGAAGACAGTGTGTCCCTTGGCTGACAGCGGCCAGTACAGGCGCAACACCCGCCCAGAGATAAGGTTCTACAGGCGCCAGCAGGGAGTGTTCTGTATAAAGATTAGTGATGCGGCTGGCAACTACAGGCTCACCTGGAAAGTAGCCTATAATCCCTATGATATTGTTGAGGAGACAGCTGGCGCAGTTATTAGCAATGCTACTAACCCTAGTATAACTCCTGTTGTTGGTTCTTAAATAACAAATTTTAAATACTCGTTTTTCAAGAGAATAAACTATGAAAAAAAGGGCCAATATCAATAATGTTATATTGATAGTAATGGTCATCTTGATAGCTATTCTCATCTTTATGGTGATAGCCAGGGTTGCAGGTATATTAACATGAGACTTATAAAATCAAAAAGAGCAGCATGGGATAGAACACTGGGAATTGTGCTTGCAGTGATAGCCTCAGTCACCTTTCTCTTTGTTATATCAGGAGTTGCAGAGGTCATTAGGAATCCTGACCTAGGTTTGGAAGGAATTTCGTGCAGGGCGTCAATAACAGCTGCTGCAAGAACAGAGGAAATCACTCAGGGAACAGTGAGCTTATTCAAGAAGAGCTGCAATATATTTGACAAGCAGATACCCCTAAAACCAGACGGAACCTATATAGTTAGGGGAATGGAAGAAGCTAAAAGAGTGTCTGATTTGACTGCTGATGAGTTCAGAGAGGTGATTATGAGAGACCTTACAGAGTTAGTGGCAAGGGCTTGGTGGATGACAGCAGAGGGTGACAGGCCTGAGTATTTAATGAAAAGAATAGATGATTATTTCACTAACGATAATAATTGCTTGATTTTATATGGTGTAAGGATACACCCGTCAGATGATTATCCCTCTTTTAACCCCATAACTAATGAAAATCTTGATACTGCGCTTGCTTATTATAACAAATCAAATGTTTTTAGTAAGGTCTTCGAGATTGATATGAGTGTACGAGATTATATTATGTTTTCTGGTAAGGGAGGAGCAGTAATTATTCCTGAAGATGAGCCAATTGATATAGAATACAAGGGAGCTGACACTCATTATGGTATTGCTGTGGGTTTTAAACATGAATCAGATCTTAGCCAAACCATTGAAGGATTATTAGGCACTAGAAAACAAAGCCTGAATCCTGGTTCTAGTTATATATTAATAGCCCCTTATGATAAAATAGCAAACGAGTGTGATGTGGAGGAAAATGACTAGAAAAGCCCAGTTTTCAAATCTCAGGAAATTTTTAATAGCAGTAATAATCTTTGCTATCTTGGCATATCTGATTGCAATGTGGATGGGTGCTCTACCCACTCCGGCAGAGATTGTTAGGTCAATTGGTAACCGTCTCATCTAGAAAATGATACAGGATAAAAAAGGATTTGCAATTATGATTTTGAAAATATTTGTGCTTGTACTAATTATAGTTATAGTCGTGGTTGTTGCCATTCAGTTCATAAAGTCCAGCAATAAAACAGCCATATCTTTTATAGACAAGGCAAATGGACAGCTTGAACCCATCGGTGGTTCTTTTATACACTCGGGGATGAGTCCTGAACACACGACTTTCTGGAAATTTCAGTTTGAAGATTTCATCTTAGAGGCTGTTGAAACAGAGAGGTTTGCTCAAGGACAAGACTATTGCTATGGAACCTTTTTCACAGATCCTGATTTTGAAGGGCTTGATGGATGGAGCCTTATCTTTTTACATGAGAGAGATAATGTTATCTTTAGATTAAGAGATAACAGAGGTACATTGGGAGCAGAGTTTCCAAAAGACAAGGAGAATAATAAGCTGGCAGACAAACAACTCTGTGTTGGGATTCCTGATGGAACAGAAGAAGATGTTAGCCAGATAGTAATCAAGTTTGGGGAAGGAGAATCTTTTTACTATACAGAAGAGGGGGGAGCAAAAAAAGACTTTGAATATGAGCCTTATCATCTAAGGATCAAGAGAGAACTGGCAATAATTCCTGGTGTTTGGGAATGGGATTGGGGAAAAGCTGATGTAGCCTACCTAAATGTCTTCTTTTTTGCTTATAATAAGAACTCAAACAAGCTATGCTTACTGCCTATGAGTAAAAGTGAAAAAACAGGTTCTCTAAGTCATAAAGATATTGACGATTTATTTTCTAACGCTGAAACAGGCTATCCTCGCTACAAGGCTTTCTGTGATTTACCTGAAATCGCAATTAAGGAGGTTGTTGATAGGATTAATGGAAAGACCTGCTTCTACACCCCTTGTGGCTCTTTCAGCAGTGACCAGATGGAGGGGGAGATGAGATGGGAGTTGGAAAAGGTAAAATCATTAGAGGAAACTGCTTGCGGCAGGTTTTCAATAGGATGCGGAGGTAAATGCATTCCCTCTAATGGGATTTCTTCAAAGAAAAGAACTTTTGAGTGCAAACCCTGTGATGATTACAAATCATGTACTGATATTGGTTTTGATGTGAGTGTATGCAAAGCTGCAAAAGAGCTTTGTAAGATGGATTGTGAATATGATTGGGATGATTATAAATGCATACCAGAAGCAGCAGGAGGTGGATAAGAATGATAATGAAGAATAAAAAAGGATTTTCTAGAATTCTAAGAGATTTAATTATTGTGTTGATAATAATAGGACTTGTGGCTTTTATAGTGCCAAGGATGATTAAGGGAGGAGTGAGCGCAGCAGAGGTTGAGAAATGCAAGAGAGTGTATGACTATGATAATGATGACAAAAAATTTGATGATGACTGTCCATGTGACTATGGTACAAAAGGGGATTATGAATATTATCTATTAGAAGGGGCTAATCACTGCATTATAAAACCCAAAAGTGAGGAAGAGTCAGATGTTTTTGTTCTAGCTGAAGAGCAATCTGGTGATAAAAAGGATTGTTATAAAGCGTATGATAAGCTGTTGCCTCGTGAGGAAGTGAAAGATGCCTGTTCAAAAACAGATGAAAAGAATGGAAAAGATGCTCTTACTAAAGGCATTAGCCTATCATGCGCCAATGCAGTAAGGCAGAGGAAAGGCCCCACATCAACAGAATTTGTCACAACATGCAAAACTCCAGAAGAGAGATGTAATAAATTACTGGTTGAACAGTGCAAGAAGAACGCAGGTAACCTAATCTAAGATGAACAGAAAAGGCCAGGGGAATCCAAGCGCAAGTACTTTCTTAGTGGTTGTAGGGATAGTTATAGCCCTAACAATAGGCCTAGTCTTTGGAGAGAAGGTTGCAGATTATCTAAAGCCAGAGGATAAGTCTCTTAAGAATTTTGAAAAACTGGCTAACGAAATAGAGGGAATAATAAAAGACCCTGGAACAGGGAGTTCACAATCAGTTCTTGTTCATCTGGAGAGGGATGAATTAATATTGTTTTTTGATAAAGGAACCGAGTCTTTTGTTAGACTTACTACCAAGTCTCATGACTTGGCCAAAGATTTTTACTTTTTTAGAAGCAAAGAGACTTTAGACAAGATTATTGATTCAACTTCAAAGCATTTTCTCCATATACTCTTTGATAAGCCAACTACTTGTGGAGATGAGGCTTGCATGATTCTTTGCAGAGACTTTGATGTGTACAGGGCCAATAAGCCATCCCAAATTCTTTCTGAAAAGGCCACTTATATTGAAGAAGCCTTTACTGATGTGGCTGTTGTTTTTTGCAAACACGTTCCTCCTGGCGGGAAGAGAACTTTCCCAGATATAGAGCATTTTTATAGAAAGCCAGTTGTACATATTGAACCTGCTGAGACTAAGTACGTCCCTGCAGGTGGAGAAGTAATTCCTGTGGATTTTGCAGAAAAAGCATCTGCCACATTCTATTTTTACGGCCTAACCTTATATTCTAGCACAGATAACTTTTTTGTGGGTGATTTAAGGGAAAAAGGAGATCAGGTAAAAGGTAAGTTGTCACATCCTGATAAGCCAATGATAGGTGAATTGATTGATAAAGAAAATGCTGAATTTGTTCACCTAGTCTCTGACAACTACGTCAATGTCCAATCCTATGGCAGGGATGTTGTTTTTTGCTACAAGGCTCCTTGTGTTTCTTCTGGTGATGATGTCTATCTTAACTGGATGGGCTCTGTTGATGCTTGCTTAAGTATTAATGAGTGCGGTGCTCTTATCTCTAACATCAAGACCTATGCTGATGTCCTGAAGTATACTTTCAGTGTTGAGGATGACAGGCTTAACCTTAAGCATGAGCTAAAAGTGGTGGGCGGTGACTACACCATGCCTTTTGATTGGGATGTTGATTTGTATATCTATGATATTGATGAGGACAAGGAGTCAAGTGTTGATAGTGTATTCCTTGAGAAGGTCAGGGTGAGCACGGGCTCTAGATTCATTAAACTAAGTGCTGGTAATAAGGATTACTTGTTCTCTGATATAACTGCTACTCTTGCTTCTGATGAGGTTGAGAAGCCAAGACTGGTCTTTAAGGTCAAGGAATGGGAGTTTGAGGAGTAATTTTTCTTATCAACCTTAACCTTTTTCCAAAAAACATAAATACTCGTTTTTCGATAATTTAGTATTATGAATAAAAGAGGTGGTAGTTGGAGTCTATTACAGTTTGTTAGTGTCATAGGAGGTATTCTGGCTGCTCTCCTCCTTGTGGTTATTGTTTCTAAGTTCACTTCCCAGGAGAAGAGCGAGTATGCTTTCCTTACTATAGATTCTGCAATGATGGTAGACGCTATTCTTAGTGCTCCCCAGGATGTCCAGGTGGTTTATCCAAAGGAGTTTGAGAGATGGCATGTCAGGCTTGATAATAACACAATATCTTTTTTCCCTGGCAAGCCTGAGAAGGATGATGTCTCCCAGTTCAGTCGTTACTTCATCCCCCGAAGGGATATCACTATGGTTAAGGATGATGTAAAGATGGCGGCTATGTTCTTTATCAAGGAGAATGTTACTTTCAGGATTGATAATAAGCCAGCGAGAGAGACACCCGAAGAGGAAAAATGACTTGGATACAAAGGAACAAAAGAGGCGGAGTCCATATTGGTGTGATGGCAGTGCATGTTCTTATATTCATGATTATCCTCTTGGTGATGGGTTTTGTTCTTAAGAGCACCACTGAGAAATACATAGGCAGCTTTACCACTTACCACAAGCCCATTCTCTGGAAGATTTATTCTTACAGGGTTATTAACACCTGCCTTGCCTATCAGGACCCTGTTACCCATCGTTATTATCCCGGCATTGTTGATTATTCAAAGTATAATCAGGAGACTCTTGACGCCTGCTTTGCTGATACCAGTGTCAAGTCATTCAATATCCAGCTCAAAAACCTGGAAAAGCCCGAGGATTACCCAAGAATCCTTGTGGGCTTTGGAGCCTCCCAGAATATCCGACCTTATTCTGTGTGGATAAAGTATGAAGATGGAAGCATGAGTAAAGGAGAATTATTGATAGGTGTATCATGAAGTTCAGGATAACTAAAAAGGGATTCATGCAGGTGGTTGTTGAGATAGCAGTCTCTCTCTTGGTCTTGTTCATAGGCGTTGTGTTTTTGAACACGCTTGCTGCTAATAATGATTTGGAGAGAGAGGAGCTGGGCAAGGCCTTTATGAATGAGGCAAATGCTGAGAACCTCATCGGCCTCTATCTAAAGCAGCCAGTTGAAGTCAATAATGAAATATTAACCATGGCTGACTTCACTGTGCTGGCAGCCTTAAACAAGGGCGATTATAGGCAGGCTTGGGAGGATTTTACATATGACTTTTTTTATACTAATCAGATGAAGACAGAGATACGAGTTTATCTTGGAAAAGAAAAAAGGCTTGAGCAAAAGGTTGTGACTGATTTTTGGAAAGCAGCAAAACAAGTACAATATGTAAGTCCGACCGACCCTCAGCAAGGTGTTGTCAGATGGTTATATGACCTCTTTAAAAAAGATGAGCACAGCATATCAACCTCATACCTGCCTTCTCCTTCAGGCACCCTGAGAATTGAGATAAGGAAGTTTTATCAACCATGGAACTAAAAATACTAAGACAAAAAAAAGCACAGACCTTGTTATTACTACTCCCAGCAATATTCTTTATAATAGCCTTAATAGCCTTTTTCTTGTTCTCTGCCCCTAGGATTGATGATTTTATTGGCGGAAAACAGGCAGCTGTGATAAGGGCTGTTGGCAAGGGAGAGCAGGAGCTCAGCTTTGTAGACACCTCTGCCAGGCTTGCTGCTTGGAAGAGCATATACGACCTTGCTGATAACGGTGGCTTCTTCTTTGACACTGGCGACGAAGTAGGGCTCACACCAGAGGAATATCCCTGCGACAAGTTTGTTTATAATCTCTGGAGTTCAAAGGCTGACACCTGCTGGCCTACGAGTGATGAAGTAGAGGGTGCCTACAAGAAGCACCTTGACAGGAATATCAAGACAAGATACTTTACACAGCAACCAGCTCAGAGGCTTAGCAGAGTTAACTATGATTATCAGCTGGACAAGGATGCCAACACCAATCATCTGGTTATCAGGGGCTTGACCAATAATAGTGTTCCTATAAAGATTGTATATGAAGAAACAGTTATTGAGGAAAAACTTATTTCAGAGGATACTTTTATAGAAGAAGAGCCCATCACCAAGTGCTGTGATGGTGCTTGCGTTGTTGAGGTCGCAGACACCTACTATGACAGATATGGCTCTGGCAGTCCCTCTAATCTTCCTTATGTGTGGGGAGGAGAGACCCCTTATAATGTTGAGCAAACCCGGAAAAAAACCAAGGACTCAGAATCCTTTTTCTATGGTGTATCTGTTACACCTGAACAGCCAGGCAAGGGCATTCCAACTGTCCCTGGCTTTGACTGTTCAGGCTTTGTGTGGTGGGTGTACAAGCATGCAGACATGCCTGACTTTAAGAGGGTAAGAATGGCAGCAGGAGGATATGAGGACATAGCTAAGAAAAAGGGTTACAATCAGATATGCGGCTCTAACACTGGCCAGTGCACCCTGGAGGATATTGAGAAGAATGCAGAGCCAGGAGACCTGTTATTCATACACAACCCAGATCATATTGCCATATACCTAGGCAATGGTCAGATAATAGATTCCTCAAGCTCACAGAACGGGATTGACAAGAGACCTGTTCCAGAGTCTTGGCTACAAGACCTGAAGGTCTACAGGTTCTCTTATAACACAGGATGCGAAGAAACTCAGCCCGACCTTGATGCAACCCAATACTTTACACCAGAAGAGATAGCTGAGATTAAGGAAGTGATTGCAGAGGATGACTACAACCGGGTGATGCAGTACGATGACTTAATCCAGAAGGCTGCGAGGAGATATGATGTTCCTCATGCCTTTATCAAGGCAATGATTATGCGGGAGACCAGGGGATACTCAGATGCTGTTTCTGGCAGGGAGCCAGGATGCCTGAGCGGCGTGGGTCTAGGACAGTTCAGATACACAACAGCAATTAATACTAACTTTAGAGATGTCTTTGGCTCAGGAGTGACCAAGTGCGGCTGCTGCGGGGGCTCATACCAATCAAGCGCTCCTATCGGATGCACCGGCGGTCATAACTGCCCCCCAACTGACCCAAGGCTTGATGCTGAGAAGTCAATCAATGCAATAGCTGCTTATATAAAAATAAATAGGGAGATGTTCAGAGAATATTCAGATAAGGATGCCTTTGCAATAATGGCCTACTTCAGAGGACCAGGCGCTACCAAGAAGTCAATTGAAAACACCAAGAAAGCCCTGCGCACAGATGACCCCTCCTGGCTTGATGTTGTTAAGTACTTTGATGAGAAGAGCAGAACAGAGGGGGGAAGCACTGTTGAGAACTATGTGCAGGGAGTGCTTGACTACTATGCAGCCTTTGGAGGAGGCACTCTTAGCTCTGTCTCAACCTTCAAAGGAGTCAAGGTGAGCTTCTCATCAAGAGATATTGGATATTACTATGTTAACCCCAGCTTCACAACAGAGGTAAACTATGACTTAGGAATATATGAAGGTCTTAATGCCTGGGCTAGGCAGACACACCAGGCTTGTTCAGGAACCCAGAAGGACCTGACAGAATGTGTTGAGGAAGAAAAGGAGAAGCACAATGATGCTGTTGCTGCTGCTCTTGAATCATTATCATCAAGCAATATGATGGGTGTGGGTGTTTTTAACATCCTAAATCTGGCTAACTCCAACCTGTTATTTAGGTTTAACGAGCCGTCACACTCTTTATGCGATGGAGAGAGCGCAGATTACTATAAATTTATTGAGAGCTTTGAGGGATGCTTGGACCATAAACTCCCTGGCTGCTACTGCTCTATGCCTGGTGGCCTGAAATTCTACAAGATGAACCTATCCTCAAAGAGAATTGTACTCTACAATGAGACAGACGCTATTGTTAATGTGTATGATTTCTCTGATAAAAAGAAATTCCTTCTTAAACATGAGGGAAAAGAAATTGATTATATAATAGTATATGGGCGTGGCATAGGTAAGGATTATACCATGGAGTACTATGATAATGGTGCTCAGGTAGACAGAAAAACCAACAGGGACAACCTCTACTTTGTTAAGAACGGAGAAGAGTTGGAAGACCTGGTTTATAATCTTAATGAGCTCCAGAAATGTGACTTAAAGGGCTCTAGGCACAAGTTCAGGTTCTGTGCAGTCTCGCCCCACAAGATTCCCAAACAGGAGGACAAGAAACTTTATTTTAAGGAAGTGGCTGTTAAGTTTGCCTTGGACCTGCATGACCCTCCCCCTCCAGATATTGACAAGTCAAACAGTGAGGATATTGCATTAACCCCTGAGAAGGAGGATGAGCTCAAACAGACAGACTTATTGCCAAAGGAAAAGAAGTGCGAGGGCCTTGGCAATGCCAAGTTCAAGCTCTCAACATCTACAAAAGACATAAAGCCTGCTTATGAGAGCTTTATCTCAAGCTTGGTGACCAAGCTGGTGCCTCAGCTGGGGGTGCTGCTCTTTGTCAAGAACTTCTTTGTGGCTCAGAACGAGCTTCCTGCACTTATTAATGTTGAGCTTGATTTGAATGGAGCCTCAGAGGATTGCGATATAATTGGCATTGCCTATAAGTGCGGTATTGGAGTGAGGCCTCTGAAGAATGGCAAGTTTGACTTTTCTAATCCGACAGGTTATATAGATATATCAAGTAGGTTTAATGCCAATTCAGGCTTTTCCTGCAGTGCTCCTGACAGTTGTATAAGCTTCACCAATCCAGACGGCTCTCTAATAGACGGAAAGATAAAGTGCACCAAGCCTAGCATAGATAAGAGTGCAGACATTGTCAGTTTCAGCATAAGCAAATGCACAAACCCGATTATGCAGTACAAGAAGATGTCGGGTCTGGATATCATAACC
>CBFDDS010000006.1:0-12736 GCA_965603625.1 Candidatus Woesearchaeota archaeon | reverse complement strand
GGGTATTGGTCCAATTGTTACAGCATCCATTGTGCTGCAGCTGCTGAATGGCTCTGGGCTTGTAAAGTTTGACTTGACAACTCATGAGGGAAAGAAAAGATTTCAGGGGATTCAGAAACTCTTATCTGTTGGCTTCATAATCCTAGAAGCTTTTATATACGTTCAGATGGGCGGATTGACCCCAGCATCAGGAATCTCCTCTGGGATTCTAATCTTTCAGCTGTTCCTAGGAGGACTAATGATTCTATTCATGGATGAGGTTGTTAGCAAGTGGGGCTTTGGCTCAGGAATAAGCCTGTTCATTGCAGCAGGAGTTTCCCAGAGCATATTCATAAGAGCCTTCAACCCCTTACCAAGCCCTAATAATCCCGGCGTTGCTACAGGTGCTGTTCCTGCCCTTATACAATCTTTAAGTACAGGAGACCCTGTAACAGCAGCCCTGATGTTTGCAGCAATAGTAGCGACCATTGTTGTGTTCCTGCTTGTTGTTTATGCCCAGGCTATGAGGGTAGAGGTCCCTTTAAGCTTTGGAAGAGTGAGGGGGTATGGAGTAAGATGGCCCCTGCACTTCTTTTACACCAGTAACATACCTGTAATCCTTGTAGCAGCCCTTATTGCTAATATTCAGCTATTTGCGAGACTATTATCGAATGCAGGCATAAATCTCCTTGGTACTTTCTCAGGGAATACTCCTGTGTCTGGTTTAGCATCCTGGCTTTATGGACCGCAGATTGTTCGTAATATAATAACGCAGTCACTACAACCGGTTCATCTAATGCAGGCCCTTGTTTATGTGCTCTTCATGATGCTTGGAGCTATGGTCTTTAGCATTTTCTGGGTGCAGACATCTGGGCTTGATGCTAGGAGCCAGGCCAACCAGATGCTTAGTTCTGGACTCCAGATACCTGGCTTCAGAAAGGATGTGCGCGTACTTGAAAGAATGCTTAATAGATATATCTGGCCATTAACCGTTGTTGGCGGGCTTGCTGTTGGTCTATTGGCAGCGCTTGCAGACATCTCTGGCGCTCTAGCGAGCGGGACAGGAATCCTACTTACAGTTATGATAGTGTATCGTCTCTATGAAGAGATTGCTCAGCAGCACATGATGGATATGAACCCAATGATGAGAAAGTTTATAACAGGATGAGGTTTCCTTTTAGAAGACGAGGTGAGTTAAAGAATGGTTTTTGAAAATATCTTAGATCCCATATTCAGCCCACTTCTTAGGATGCCCCCTATACTAGCCATTCTCCTTATTTCATTTATAATCACTCTTCTAATTACCCTGGTTTATAAGTACACAACCGACCAGAAGAAGATGAAGAGAATAAAAGAGGAGATGAAAGAGAGCCAGAAGAAGATAAGGGAGCTTGGCAAAAAAGAGCCTCAAAAGGCAATGGAGCTCCAACAGCAGGCTATGAAGGGGAACATGGAGTACATGAAGAGCAGTTTTAAGGCAACCCTGTACACCTTCATTCCTATAATCATTATCTTTGGCTGGCTTAATACCCATATGGCTTATTATCCTATAGAATCCAACCAGACTTTTGAGGTGACTGCCTTTTTTGATGAAGGACACGTAGCTATAGTCAACCTAAGCGCTATTCCGGACTTGGAAATAATTGGCAATTCCACTCAAGAGATAGCTGACAACAAAGCAGTATGGCAGTTAAGGGGGGGAGAAGGAGAATATATGCTTACTATTAACTATAACAACGAAGAGTATGAAAAAGACCTGCTGATCAGTTCTGAGCGCAAGTATGAGGAGCCGGAGAAGCCAATTAAGAATTCAAAGCTCAAAAAAATAGTTATTGGAAATGAGAAAATTTACCCTTTACAAGACTTGATTGGGTGGAAGATAAACTGGCTCTGGACATATATAATCTTTAGCGTGATTATAAGCATTGGTCTTAGGAAGGTAATGAAAGTATTCTAATTTTTAATTGGTTTTTAAATCGGTTTTTATCCACAACCTTCAACAAAAATTAAAACAAGCAAATCTTTGATTTGCGATTCCAGAAAATCACAAATCTTAGATTTGTGAATCCAAAAATTCTATTTTTGGAAAACAAAGTTTTTCTGATAATAATTCCTGAGAATGTTTGTGTTTGTAAACACAAACATTTATAAATGCCCCCTTATTCTCGAGGAGAGAAGTATAAAATGCCAAGACCAAAATATAGATCTAGAAGCCTTAGAAGGGTTCAGAAGAAAATGCCTGGCGGAAAAACCAAGCAGGTGTATGTAGAGAGAAAACCCAAAACACATAAGTGCGCTAAGTGCGGTAAGGATTTAAAAGGAATTCCAAGGCTGGGATCTGAGAAGGCAAAGAACACTCCCAAGACTAAGAAAAGGGCTGAAAGGCCGTATGGGGGGTTTCTCTGCGCTGCATGTGCAAGAGAAAAAATCAAAAAAGAAGCCAGGTTGAAGTTAAGCTGATCTTTGAGATTACCCATAAGATAATAAAATTTTATCATGTTCATTCAATGGCATCCACTGGGTTTTTGGTGACAAAAACCAAGATATCTGAGGATGCGGAGGAAATAAGATGTTTGAAATCGGAAGAATCTGTATTAAAATAGCAGGAAGAGACGCTGGTATGAAGTGTGTTATTGTAGATGTCCTTGATAAAAACCACGTTTTAATAGATGGACAGACAAGGAGACGTAAGTGTAATATAAGACACCTTGAGCCATTAGACCAAACAGTGAAGGTGACTAAGAATGCTCCCAAGACAGAGATTATTAGGGTTTTCAAGGAAATGAAGATTGAGATTAAAGAGACCAAGGCGAAAAAGAAGACAGAGAGGCCAAAGAAGGTCAGGAAAAAGAAGCAGAAGCCAGTAAAACCAGCTAAACAGCCAGTAAAAGAAAAAGCGAAAACCACTCTAAAGGCAGAAACTAAGATGGGCACCAAGACAGGAACAGAGAAAGAGAAAAAGAAGGAACCGGAAACCAAAACAACAGCCCCTCCTAAAAAAGGAGAGAAGAAATAAGAATTAAATTATTTAAAATTATTTTATTATTTTTATTCTTTTAATGATCTTTTAATAATCCTGTTTCCTCATAATAAGGGTTGGGCGCTTACTCTTCCTCCTCTTCTTTTTGATTTCCTTAAGAAGAACTTCAACAGCAGCCTTAGGAGTATTTACCCCGATAACCTTCTCTGTTTTTCGTTCATCAAAATAAATACCTGTCAGAGTTTTAGCCATCCCCCCGCTTGGAGTGAGAGCGACAATAGGGATGTCCTCAATATACGCGTATGTTGCCTCATTAAGAGTTCCTGCCCCACCCCCGACAATGATGGCCCCGTCACAACTGTTAAGATTAATAGCGTCTCTTGACCAACCAATGCCTGTAGCAACAATAACATCACAATATTTGTTATGGTTATCCATCTTCTCCCAGGGAAGGATTGCTAAGGTTAAACCGCCGCCTCTCTTTGCTCCTTTCATAGCAGCCTCCATCACTCCATGGCCGCCTCCTGTAAGGGTGATTGCCCCTATCTTTGTTATCTCTTCACCTACTTTTTCTGCAAGAGAATAAGCCTTTTTTGTGCATATTGATTTACTGCTTCCAATAACTGCAATCTGTAATCTTCTTCCCATCCTTAATCACCTGCTTTTTCTTTTCTTACTAAATCATAGAGTTCTGTCAGGTTTAGCTCAAAACCAGCGACAGGAGTCTTTAATCCGAAATTCTCAAGAACCTGCGGATGGATTTCGCCAAGATAAGCAACTCCTTTATTATTCACAAGGATTCTTGCTGTTCTTCCTGATATAAATGATTTTTGCTCTGCTTCTTTAATCTCATACTTGATATCAAGAGCATTAATGACTGCATCAAGCATCTGCTTTGCTCGTGTAAAATCAACCTGGGCACTGCACATTAAAACTCCTAGCCTGATGTTTTCTTCAACACCAGTTTCTGTTCCTTTATTAGCCTTATTAAGCTTGAATATGTTTCCAATCTCAAAAATATTCTGTGGATACTCTCTATTAGTGTTTTCAGATAGGACAGTCATCAGGCTTGGGATTAACCAACTCCTTAGCACAGAATATTCCTTGGTAAGGGCATTTTCAAGCTCAACCACCTCTGCTTCAAAACACATCTTTTTATTATGGTGCTCCTTGCTTGTAAGATTATAAGAGGTGGTTTCAACTAGGCCCAGCCCGACGAGTATGTTTGCAATCCTTGATTTAAACTCCTCAAACTTGTTTTCCTGACCAAGGGTAGAAAGATTAGGCAGCTCTGGCTCAAAGTTCTCATATCCATAAGCTATTGCTATGTCCTCTGCAAGGTCTGCCTGGTGCAGTACATCCATTCGGTATGCAGGCACCAACACTTTTTTGTTCTTATAATCATGACCCATCTTTTCAAGCAATTTTTTTATCTCTGCCTCAGATAGTTCTAAGCCAAGCCATTTGTTAACATAATTTATATCTAAATTCCATTCAACAGGTTTCAAATTCGGATTCATAACCTTCTTTTTTCCATACTCTAGCACCATTTCATATACCCCCCCACCCATATCTGCAAGAGCAGTCACGAGAATGTTGAGCCCTGTGTTCAAAGTGGCATAGTCAAATCCGCTGAACTCAATGAAAACATCTCTTGTTTTTTCAGTAATCTTTCCTGTTTTATGGGAATTAATAATTGGGGGCATTGAGAGTATATCATCCTTTGCATCTATGAATATGGGGAACAGCTCTTTTCCTTCCAATAGATGGGCGTAATCTCTTCCAGCCAGATGTTTTTGCAGGATCTCCAGCCCGTTCATTTCTTTGTTGGATTCTAATGGAACAAACCTGATTTCTTTTGGTTTTTTAGCCATATATCTTATGGGTAGGGTTATGTCCTCAAGAGGATAGATTCCAATTGCTAGTTTTTTTCTGTTTCTCCCGACACTCACATGCAGTTTTTCCTGTATCTGAATGATTTCTCTTATCTTCTCATCATCAAACTTCAGGTTTTTTACAATAGCACAGGCAGTGTAGGGCCTGACTTTTTTCACAGAAGCATCAATAATGACCTTATAGTCCTTACCTCCCTTGCTCACCTTATACTTACGTAGGCCAGTCTTAACGCCAATAAAAGAGGATAATGCGCGGGCAAAGCCCTGCTCAGAGAGCATGTCTGGCCTGTCAGGAAACACCTCTACAACAATTTCATTTCCCTCTATCTTCTCAAGGTCAGTGCCCAGCATGCCCATACGTTCCTTCAGCTCTTCTAACCCAAGCTTTTTTCCAACCAGCTTTTCCAGCACTGTTTTGTTTAAGGTTATTGTTGGCATTTTACTTTTAATTTTGTTCTTATATTCCTTATGTCCCTCATATCCTGGTAGGATTATGAATAAAAACAATTTTTAATCCGAATCTATCCTTTAGTAGCTTTCCAACTGCTCTCACACCAAAGGTTTCTGTTGCATAATGGCCGGCAAAGATAACATTGATGTTATTCTCTTTTGTTAGGGGGTATACATTCTGAATCTCTCCGGCCAGATAAACATCAAGATTATTATTAATAGCAGTCATAACTCCTTCTTTCCAACTGCCCGAGACCACACCTATTGTTCTAACCTTTTTTTTGCCGAAGAGCAGGCAGTGTGATTTTGTCTTCATCTCCTTGTTTATTCTGTTAACAAGCTTTCTGATCTCAACAGGTCTTTCAAAGCATCCCTTAAAGCCGAACTTAGCAAATCTCTTCTTTTCTTTAGTCCCTAAAAAGTCCATGATTAGGGAATTATTTCCATACTTTCTGTGTATGTCTAGTGGAAGATGATATCCTAACAAAGACATCTTGTTCTTCTTTAGATAACTGATTCGTCTCTCCTTAGTTTTCTTGTCAGTTTTCTTTTTATTCCAGATTAGACCATGATGAACAAGGACAGCATCGCAGTTCTGCTGTTTTGCTTTTTTGAACACGTCCATGCAGGCATCAACACCAATACCAATCTTTTTTACTTCCTTCCTGCCCCTCACTTGAAGCCCGTTTCTTGAGCTGTCCTCGATTGCTTTTACTCTCAACTCCTTATTCAAAAACCTTACAAGGGTGTTTAGCTTCATTTTAACCACGCCTTTATTTCTCTCAACTGTTTTAGGTCATTCTTGTAAAAATCTCGCAAATCATCAATTCCATAGTACATCTTTATTATTCTCCCAAGACCCATGCCCCAGGCCGCCACAGGCACTGCCTTTCCAAGCAGGGGTTTTACTAGTTCTGGCCTGAAAATACCAGAGCCAGCGAGCTCCAGCCATTTCCCTTTTCTAGGGTCATAGACCTCTACCTCTGCACTCGGCTCAGTGTAGGGGAAGTATCCGGGCCTTACCCTGACCTTCTCATAACCCATTTTTTTAAAGAACTCTTTCAGATAACCAACCAGATGCTTAAAGTTTATAGTTTCATCCACAACAATGCCTTCTATCTGGTTGAACTCAAATAAATGGCTATAATCAAGGGTTTCGTTTCTATAGCACCTTCCTACTGAGAAGAATTTTTTTGGCAGGTCACTTTCTTTTAATTTAGCTATTGTCTGGGCTGATAGGCAGGTGGTGTGTGTCCTTAGAACATTCTTCCTTGCGTCTTCTTCTTTCCAATCATATTGCCAGCCTTTGCTCCCTGTTGTCCACCCGTTTTCATGCGTTGCTTTCACTCTTTGAACAATCTTTTTATCAGGCAGTCTGCCAAGAGCTGGATTTCTTATAAAGAAGGTGTCTTGCAAGTCCCGTACAGGGTGGTCTTGGGCTGTGAATAGGGCGTCGAAATTCCAGAACGAGGTCTGCACCAGACTCCCTGTCATCTCTTCAAAGCCCATCTCTAACCAGATTTTCTTAATATACTCAATTGCTTGGTTAATAAAGTGTCTCTTACCACGCTCTATCTTTGGGACCTTCATCTTGATATCGTATGCTCTGAACTCCTTGTTCTTCCAGGAACCGGTCTTCAGCATGCCCTGTGTTAGCTTTTCAATGGTCTTCTCAGATCCAAATTTAACAGTAACCAGCCTTTTTCCAGTATCGCTCAGGATTATATGCCACTCTTTTTTTAGCACTGTCTTAACCATGTCCTTGCGCTTCCTGAGGTTTTGAAAAGCAAAGCTCTCTTCATCACTGAACTTAGAAACATCAAGCTCTTCTTTTGAAATTCTTTTTAGGAGTTGCTCCTCAAGACTCCCTCTTTCCAGCATCTTCCTTCCATTATCATTAATACTGACAACCATTCCCTTGCCAATATGGATTGCTGCTTTGCCTTTAAGAAGGCCGATACAGGCATTTATCTCTTGGCTGTTAAGCCCGCTCTCTTCCTTTATTTTACTGAGTAGTTTTGCCTTGTTTTTGGTGGTATTCAGAAAAACCATCTCCGGCAGGCCCTTTTCCAATGCCTTTTTGCCGTTCTTCTCAAGCTCAACAACCTCTCTTACATCCTCTTTTATTTTAAGGACCTCTTTGCTCTGCAGCCACTGCAGAGCCCTCATGACCTCAACCTCCTTTAAGCCGCTCTTCTTAACAATATCAGAGAAAATAGAGTTATTTCTAAGCAAAGGAACCACTTTTCTCTCAAGCGGATGCAGGGTTTTAACCAGGTCCTTGATGTTGTTCATATTAATCCTGAGTTATTCTAAAAAGTATATAAAAGTATTGGTTGACTCAATATCTGGCTAGAAAAAGATAGAAAATAGAATAAGAAAGAGGAATAAAAACAAAAAATTTAGCCAAAGCCCTACGCTTAAACCTTGGCTTTTTTCTTCATGGACTTCCATGCGAGCTCAAACATATCTTCAAGAGCTTTTGCAAAGAAGGGCGTATTAATCCAAATGCCTATGTCATAAGTTGGATGCACTTCTGCATCATTCATCACCATGAAGATGAGCTCTTTGCTGTCAACAACAACAAACCTGGCTTTTGCATCAGTGTGCCTGACCTCTGCAACACCAGAGAGGTCTTTAACAGCCTTCTCTGCCTCTTTGGTAATCGGGGCAGCAATCCTAACCTTCACACCCCTCTTTTTTATCTGCTCAAAAACAGGCTTTAGACCCTCAACCTTTCTTATCAGGCCTTGCGTGGTTGTCATTATTGTAACTGTCTTCTCAGCGTTCCTGATGGTTAATTCCAGGTGGTTGTATAGGTTATGCCTGCCTTTTAGTGAGCCTGACAGGTCAGAAGGCTCGATTAGCTCCACGCCCTGTGTGTGCAGGGAGTTAAGCTCTTTTATCACGTCTGTTTTCTTAAGGCCCTCAAGTCTCTTCACACGCTCATCTGCATCTTGCTTCATATTCTTTTTTACACGCTCAACCACTTCCTTTGGTGCCACAGCAATGTATTTTATTGGCTTACCAAGCTTCATTACCACAAACCCCTTTTTTTCCAGGCTTTCAAGGATGTCATAGCTTCTGCTTCTTGGCACATTTGCTATGTCACTCAGTTCACCAGCAGTACTCACCCCTCTTGATAGAAGAGCAGTCCATATCTTAACCTCGTATAGATTAAGCCCAAAGTATCTTCTTAGCTTTGTTAGAAACTCCTCTTTTACAATCATATTACTACCTCCCAAAAGTAGGACTGATCACCCCTTTTTAATACCAAAAACCCATAACTACTATTTATATGTTACTATTTTTTACACTCATCCAATAGTTTCAAAACAGGCCTTTTTTTTATCACCAGAAAAGGATAGCAAAAAGTATCTTTATTTGGTTATCACATAGAATGTCTCGTCTGGGATTTCAAATGCCTCGAACCTGTAATTAAGCTTTTTTATAAGCTTTTCAAACCAGGTTCTTCTCTCTTTTCGTATTATTTTCTTACCCCCAAGGCTCTTGGTTGAGAATGAAACCACTATGAATTTTGCCTTGAGAGCCCTTAAAATTTGCCCACTTATATCCCTCTTTACTGCCTCCAGCGAATCAAGGGTCTTTAGCAGCAAGACCAAATCCTCTTTTTTCACAATGTCATTTAAATCATCCTTTATTAGGTCAACTCTCTTGGAGTTGCCCTTTATTTTCATGGCTCTGAAGTAAGCATTTATGAACTCAAGATCTTTCTCAGCAAGGTCGCATGCCAAGTATGCTGGCTTGCACCCAAGATAGGGATAGCTAAAGGGATTCAGTCCGCAGGCAAAATCAACGATTCTCTCTGGAATGCCGGTTATCTCAAATATTTTTTTGTAAACCAGAGAATAATAGGGGAGTCTCTCCTTGCTTGACTTATGTAATGCTAGAATCATGTTATGGTTTTCTATTGAAGAATCCTTTTTTAGGTCTTCCAAGAGCGTGTCCCTTTTCTTATAGTCCTTCATAATAAAAACACCATACACCTCTCTTAGCTCTGCCCTCACTCCCTTAATTATTTCTTTATATTCTTTTGAACGCCTAAATTCAGAGTATTTGCTTTGCTCTAGTTTTTCCTTTATCTTCTTGTGTTTATCAAGGAAGAAGCCCACTTTTTCATTCACAAACTCTTTGTTAAGATTACTCAGTTCCTTTTTTGCAAGAATATCATCCACGAGAAAATTTGTCTTTATGGGTTGGTCTATTGAGTTTTCCATCTTAGAATACCAGCTATTCCTCCCAGCCCGACCAGTTTCTTCTCTGCTTCCTCTGTGCTTAGGATATGGACCTTTGCTTTCATTTTCTCAGCCAGTTTCATCATGCTCTCAACTTCTTTATGCTTGTTCTGCTCCCTTGTCTTATGTATGAATTCATAGCTTACCAGAAGTTCTTTTACAGCCCCAATTTCTACCTTCTCTTTGCACTCTTTTAGGCCGTAGCATGCCTCGTCTTTTGAAATAGCTTTTAATAAGTCCTCTACCATTCCTAGTTCCTTGGCTGCCCTGTCACTCTCCAGCACCTTGAAGAGTTCGGGTCTTTGTAGAACTTCTTGGATTGCTGTTTCCTTTATGTCAGAGCAGGTTGATAGAGTGATTTTCTCTTTTAATTCATCTGGCATTTCCTTCATCAGGTATTCTTTCCAAAAGCTTGGGCTTGCTATTATTATGTTCCTGGGCTCAAGCCTTTTGTCATATTCTTTTAATTTAGTGATTATTTCGCTGTAGAAATTCTTTTTACTGCCGGTTTCCACATTTTTCTTGGCCACCTCTCCTTTTAGTTTGGCCAGAGCCTCATATCCCTGGTGCTTCAGCAGGGCGAACAGGGCTTCCTCTCTGTCCATAAGCACTATCAGAATCTTGGTTTTGAGCTTCTGGGTTGCCTCTTTTATCTTTTCAAGCTGATAACCCAGCCACTCCTCTTTTTTTATGGTTACTACCTTGCCCTCCTCGATGTTAAAGGTGTGGTGGCTGCCGCGTGGCACATCATCCGGCCCCTGCAGAATGATTCCGCTTATGCGGAGATTTTCTGAGTATTTATGAAACTCTATCTTCTCTGCCTTTATTTCAAGGAAAACGGTTTTTCTTGTAACGCTCTGTTTTCTATCATCTTCCTTACCAATCTTTATTTTTCTCTCAGTCTTGCCCTTTATACTGTCATCTACATTTATCACTTGGCTTAAAAACCAGAGGTCTTCTGGGTTATTAACCTTTACAGTCACTTCTCCTTGCCTTAGGTTCTTCTTTATTATTTGCATATCTATTCTAAGGTTCTTTATTAGTATATATAATGTTTTTTGTTTCTCTGCTACTCCCTCCTCTCATAAAACCAATAAATTTATATATCTTGATTATTAAGAATGGGATTATGACTAGATGGAAAAATAAGCTTGCTCAATCAGCCAACCATGCTGGGGTGACTGTGATTCTGATAGCTGTTCTAATTATTTTTTATATCCTCTTCCTCTCTCCTGCTGAGAGAGCAGAACTGCTGGGAGAGCCTATTCCTGGCACTGGTGGCCCTGATTCACCCATTCCTGGAGCTAAAACCGTGCTTTTTTCCCAGACACCTGGTAGGCTTTACCCTCCAAGCGCTAATTTTGTTGAGCACACCATGCCTTCATTCCTTGTGTTCACAGTTACTAATGCTAATGAGCTTAAGAGGACAGAATCTCTGTATGTTAAGAACTCTGCTTTTAGCGATAAGTCAGAGGAGATGGTCTTCTTTTATGACCCTAGGACTACCAACGATGTAAAGCTCTCTTTTAATGTTAGGGAGCACTCAGGCATGCTTATAATCTGGATTAATGAATACAAGATATTTGAGGCTGAGGTAACAGAGGGAAGCCCCAAACCAATAGCCCTTCCCAAGGAATACCTGACCCCTAAGAATACCCTTACCTTCCAGGTCTCAACCCCTGGAGCTGCCTTCTGGCGCGTGAATGAGTATATGCTGGATAATGTGCTGGTGTCAGGCAAGGTTACTGATTATTCCGGTGCTCTGTCAGAGCAGCACTTCTCGATACCAGATAAAGAGTTTGAAAACCTTGAGAGCGCTGTATTTGACTTCCTTCCTGACTGCCCCCCAAGAGAAGAGGGGCTTGTACAGATACTCATAAACAATAGGATGATATATACTGGTTATCCTGACTGTGGGGTTCACACAAGCATAGAGGTGAGCAAGGGTTTCCTTAACTCAGGAGATAATATATTGGTTGCAACTACCAATACTGGCTCTTTCCTTATAGATATGCCCAAGATTACAACCTTCCTTAAGGAGAGTGTCCAGCCGGTCTTTTACTTCAACCTCCCAGCCCAGATATTTGATGCCATGTATTTTGGTGAGAGGGCAGTTGTCCTTACTCTAAGGTTTACTGATGCCACAAGCATTAAGAGAGGCAATGTAGAAATTAACGGCTTTAAGATATATTTTGAGACTCAAGACTTGGTCTACCAAACCTTTGTAGACCCAGAATTCCTTATGGTAGGCCCGAACTCAGTTAAAATCACTCCACAGGCAGACCCAATTGATGTTGCTGAACTCAGAGCAGATGTTGTTTAAGTATTCTCTGTTACTAAAAAAGAGGAGATATGAATAAGGAATAGGATAATCCTGCTCACTAATACCTGAGTTAAACTAAGCTAAATTAACAAGAGATAAGAGGTCAAAGATATCATGGTACCCCCTCCTCCAGGTAGCGGCATGATGGATGGTGTTGCTACAAGGTCAAAAGGCAAAGTAGAGAGAGCGCATGCAGCAGTCTTTGGAGAGGCAGATTCTACAGGAAAATCCTTGTTTTGGTTTTCTGTCGGCATACATTTCTTACTTTTATTTTTATTGCTTCCCACCCTGAAGCTTGGCCTAACCACCTATGTGCTCCTCTTTGCTGTTTTGTTTGCTGTTCTTACTGCCTTTACTCTTTTTTATTTCAAGAGCAAGACAGGTCATTTTAGCGGGGCCATACTTCTTGGTTGCGGGATTCTGGGAGCTTTTTATGTTTTACTTCCTTTACTCTTAGGGATGATTCGTTCTGTGAACATACCTCTTTTTGGAGAGGTTCCCCTGTATAGTTGGATCTCCCTCTTTCTGATAATCCTGCCTTTTTATTCCCTATTCATAGGTTATCATGCACACATTCCTATTGCTACCAAATGGCTTAATTTTTGGATTATTATTCTTGTCATCTTCTTTGTTCTGGTGGCTGTAACCCAGTTCTCTCCTGGTCGGTTAATCTCAGCAACAGGAGCTCCTGCAGCAACCTTGGGTGCTGGGAGTGCAATTAATTATATTGTGACAGAGGCTGCTGATATCTTCGAACGGTTGTGGAAGGGAATTAGTATTGAGAGATGGAAGAATGAAACTGTAAGGCGGGTTGGTCTTGATTACTACACCGGCATGGTTGATGATAATGAAA
>CBFDDS010000005.1:0-12748 GCA_965603625.1 Candidatus Woesearchaeota archaeon | reverse complement strand
GTGGGGGAAGGTGTAGTAGTAAGCCTTGTAAACCCCATGAATTATTCGAGCTAAAGATTAATGCCGACCCTATTAACGCTGAGATTCTGGACCAATACTCCTTTGAGGTTTTTGTGGAGAATTCAGGTGATAAAGAGGTTGCTGATTTGAATGTGGTTGTGAGTAAGTGGTCTGGGACAGGAGGATATATAAAAAGCCTGGCTCCTGGAGAACTGAGTAAGCAGGAGTTCACCTTGAACCTTCCTGTGGACCCAGATGAGAACCTTTTAGAGGTTCAGGTTATATACAACAACTCCCTGGTATTGGCAGAAAATGTTTCTGTAACCTTATCTGTTCCTGCTCTGAACCTGAAGCTTAATGAGGACCCTGAGACAGGAAGGATTTACCAGGCCCTGATAGTTGATAACAGGGGCAAACCTGCTAGGAAGCTTGATATGGAGCTCACTTTGGATAAGGGAAGAGAGACCTACTTTGTAGAGACCTTTAGCTTTGATGGCATTGTAGAAGACCAGATATATCACAGGGTTGACTACCTAAATGTTGGCAAGCTGCCTCCAGGCAGATACGAGGCAAACGCAATCTTTTATGAGGATGGGGAGAAGATAGAAGAGATAACCCCCTTTGTGGTTGTGAGCGGTGATAGAAAAGTATTTAATGTAGCTTTCATATTCTACATCTTTATTGCAATAATAGTTGCTGTTTCACTGTATATATTTTTAAAAACCTATAAACGGGGTGAGGTTTAATGGCATATGTATTCGGTATTGAAGGAGTCCCAATTTTTGAGATGTTGTTTGTAATATCTCTTCTGTTACTAATAGGTTTGATTTTTATTTTGTTAGAGTTAAGAAGATTGGGTGCTTTGATTACCAAGGAGAAGGTGGATTTAAACCGCTTTGAAGACGACTTGAAAGTCTTTGAGAGGGATACGGGAAAGAAATCCACTGATAAACTAGTTGACTATGTTAAGAGCGCTATTGCCAAGGGATTGACCCATGACCAGATAGAGAACTCTCTTATGCAGAGGGGCTGGCCAAAGATGGAAATAGATAAAATCCTTACTGAACTTGGCAGATAATAAGATTTTTTCTTTTTATTTCTTTTTTATTTCATTCTTAATCCAAAGCTTTATATAATCTGTAGTCGGCTTTATTCTAAAATGGGTTTACAAATAATTACTGTTGGCGGCTATTCTGAGATTGGCAGAAACTGTACTCTTGTGAAAGTGGATAATGAGGCTGTTATTCTCGACATGGGCCTTCACATGGATAATTATATTGCCTACACAGAGGAGAGAGAGGAGCTTCACACTGAGAAGGACATGTCAGCAGACACCCTGATAAAAGCCAGGGCAGTTCCTAATATATATCGGATTCAGGATTTATGGCCAAAGGTAAAGGCAATATGCATCACCCATGCCCACCTTGACCATGTTGGCGCAGTTCCTTTTATCAGCAACAAGTTCAAGGCTGATATCCACTGCACAAGATACACAGCAGAGGTTCTGAGTGCTATCCTCAGGGATGAGAAGATACCTTTGAGAAATGAGATTATTCCTCATCCTGTTAATTCAAAGTTCAAGGTTTCTAAAAAAATAACAGTTGAATTCATTAATATCACCCACTCTGTTCCCCAGACAGTAATCATAGCCGTCCACACCCCTTACGGGATTCTTGTGTATGCCAATGATTTCAAGCTTGACAATGCGCCCACTCTGGGGGAAAAGCCGAATTTCAGGGCGCTTAAGCGCCTGTCTGACAAGGGTGTAAAGGTCTTGATAGTGGATTCATTGTATGCAGACACACCCATGAAGACTCCTAGTGAGAGCATAGCAAAGGAGATGCTGAAAGATGTGATGCTGGGGGTAAATTCTAAGGGCAAGGCAATAATTATAACCACTTTTTCAAGCCATATAGCAAGGCTTAAGAGCATAGCAGAGCTTGGAAAAAAGCTTAGACGAAAAATCGTGTTTATAGGCAGGTCTCTTAACAAATACCTAAGCGCTGCTCAGAGAGCAGGCATTCTTGACATGACCAAAAAAGCAGAATTTGTGAGGTATGGTAACCGAGTTGAGAAATTCTTTAAGAGGATAAAGCACCCTGAAAAATATGTCTTCGTAGTCACAGGGCACCAGGGAGAGCCAAAGGCAGTTCTTCCAAGAATGGTGCGCCAGAATTTTTTTAAGTTCCATGAAGAAGACCACATGATATTTTCCTGCAGTGTGATTCCTGTAAAGAACAACATTATTAATAGGGATAAGCTTGATGCTGCCCTTAAGAAAGAGAAAGTCAGGCTGTTCACAGATGTTCATGTCTCTGGGCATGCCTTCAGAGAAGACCTTCGAGATATGATACGCCTCTTGAAACCAAAGAACATAATCCCTACGCATGCCAGTAAGAAGAAACTCCAATCCATGAAAGAGCTTGCGATGGATATGGGGTTCAAGCCTAATCAGGTCAAGATACTCAAGAATGGGGTGCGGGTTTCTTTCTGAGATTATTAATCTTCTCTACCACAAAACTTATATATCAGTGCTCGGTTTCTTTTCTTACAAATGATTAAGGGGGATTAGAATATGAAACTCACACTTGCTGATCCAAAATACCTGAAGGAGGGCGTATCAATCATTTCTGAGCTGGTGACAGAAGGAGTTTTCAAGGTTACACCAGATAATATAGAGCTCATAGCTATGGACCCGGCTAATGTTGCAATGGTTGTTTTCAAGCTCATGGGAAGCACCTTTACTGAGTATGATGTTAAGAAACCAGAGTTTTTAGGGGTTAATCTTAACAATCTCAAGCAGGTGCTAAGGAGAACAAAGACTAATGACAATCTTACTTTGGAGGTGGAGGAGAACAAGCTCAAGCTCACCCTTAAAGGCACAAGCACAAGAACCTTTCACCTGCCTTTGATAGATGTTGAGGAGAAAGAGCAGAAAGTGCCTGACCTCAAGTTTAGTGCAACAATCACAACTGATTCTGACATTCTTAATGATGCAATAGAAGACGCTGACATTGTAGGTGAGTCAGTCAGCTTTATAGCTGATCCAAAGCACTTTGTGGTGAGTGCCACAGGAGACCTTAACAAGGCAAACATTGATATTGATGCTGGTGACGGAACCAAGATAACAGCAACAGCCAAGGTGAAGTCCAAGTACTCGATAGAATATCTTAAGAAGATGATACAGGGAAGCAAGCTCAGTGACAAGGTAAGGATAGAGTTTGCCAAGGATTACCCATTAAAACTGGATTATGTGGAGAAGAATAAAGTACAGCTTGCATTTGTTCTTGCGCCAAGAGTTGACAATGATTAAATTATTTATTAATATTTGTTACTTCTTTATGACATATTAAGCATCACTTTAAAATAGTAAAATTTATATGTGCATTGGGTTTCTAGAAAGCAAAGTATAGGGTGGGGGATGTGTGTAAAATGATGCAAATAAATTTGGAAGAATTAACCCAACCAAAACCCAGATTTCCAAAAAAATATCCTGTTGATCCTGCAACTCTTGCAGCAGGGAGATATGGAACTTTGGAAATGGTTGAAATTTGGGGTGATAAAAAGACTTTTGAGTATAGCTTGGGAGTTCAAGCACAAGCTGCACTGACCTTAGCAAGACTCTATCCAGATATTGTTTCTATGGATTTAGCAGAGGAGATAGCTGAAAAAGCATCTCTTGAGCATATTGATGCTAACAGGATAAGAGAGGTAGAAGCAGATACCGGTCATGATGTTATAGCTATAAACACTGCTTTAGAAGAAGTAGTTAGCCGTGAAGCAGGAGCCCATATCAATAAGGCAAAGACTAGTGCAGACACAACTCAGCCTGCAAAAGCATTGCAGTTTAAAGCATCATTAGAGCTTATTGCTGATTCTGTTGAGAACTTAAGAGATATATTAATAGAGAAATCTATGTATTGGATTGATAAGCCTCATATGGATACTTCTCATTGGTATGATGCAGTGCCTAGTGTAGCTGGAAGACCTTTTGCACATTATGCTGAAATGCTAGGATCTGGTCTTAATTTTCTAAAATTTGTTTATGAAAACTCAATAATAGGTAAATGGGGGGATGCAACTGGAAATCATCATTCTGCTGTTGCTCTTGGAATCGATGGAATACAATTACAAAGAGAATATTGTAAAGATTTAGGTATAGGTTTTATGGATGCACCAGCACAGCTTCCAGGATTAGAATTTGAAGCAGATATAACTTATGTTATGGCAAGACTTGGAGAAACCATGAATAATATTGCAAAATACATTGCTTGGGGGCGAAGTGATGATGTAAACATATTTATTAATACAAGCCCAAAGAAGAAAAAAGGTTCTTCAGCAATGCCTCATAAAGACGCAAAAATGGGCAACCCAATAGCTGAAGAACAATTTATGTCAGTAAGAAATTATCTTCAGGGAAATATGATGACAGCATTGGCTAACTGCGAACTTCCGTATGCAAGAAACCTGGCGGCTTCTGCTAACGCCAGAATTAATTTTGAAGATGGATTTAAGTTCTTAGATCATGGAATCAGAAGACTCGCAAATATTGCTTTTTGGATTGGCTTAAGAGAAGAAAGAAGTAAAGAAAGAGTTTTGAGAAGTTATGGTGTAGTAACATCTCAACAAGTAATGACTTATTTAACTGATCACAGGAAAGTTTCCAATCCTATGATTCGAAGTGAAGCTCATGATTTAATGGGAGAATTAGCGACTCATGCCTGGAATAATAAAATTCCTTTTATTGATGTTCTTTTAAAGAATGAAGAAGTGACTAGTAGACTTGATACAGAAACTTTAAGAGAAATCACAAACCCGGTTGATTATATTGGTCAAAGTAGAAAAATAATAGAAATAGTTTTAGATAAACATTATCGGCGGGAAACATTAAGTTAAGGAGGTAAAAAAAATGAAAGGATTAGAAAATCTTGCAAAAATGGAGTACCCAGGAAGGGGAATTATTATTGGCAAGCATCCTAATGATTTGGGTGAGATTATTGCTTATTTTGTTACTGGCAGGAGCCCTTCCAGCCAGGCAAGAGAGATTGTTGTGAACAAGGAATCCGAGGATTTTGCTTTGAAAACAAATCCTACTGATCCTGAAGCAATAAAAAAAGGAAATAAAGCTTTGCTTATTTATAATTGTATAAGAGCAGCAGGGCCACAGGGTGAACATGCTTTTATTGTAAGCAATGGTGCCCAAACAGACCTTATACATAGGTTTTACGAGGGAATAAGCCTTGGACATGTTCCTAATCCAATGGAGACATTGGCAAGAGCTTTTGCAAACCCTTGTGATATAGGAGATATTAATATAACTAGTTATGAACCTGACGAGCCAAACTATACTCCCAGGATAAGCGGAATAATTACTCCTGAAGGCGCTGCTCTGCACATTGTTAAATGTGGATGGCGTGGCTATTCTGAACAAAAAATATTTGAGGTTCCTATGATACCTGGCAAAGGAAAGCTCTTAACAACTTATACAGGAGTTAATGTGAATCCCTTGCCTTCTTTTGAAGGAGAGCCTTTGGATATAGTTCTGGGTGAAGGAGTAAATGAAGATTTGCTGGGTTTAGGAGACCATGAAGAGTTGGCAGAGAATATTTATCAAGCATTAAGGCCGAGTGAAGCTGGCAAAGGCATGGTAACCCCTGGACCTGATTTCAGAGTGGCTGTTGCAACACTTATTTATAATAGACATGATGATGGACCTATTGGCTTGGATAAAGCTTATGACTTTCACATTATCAACAGGCATGAGCGGGGTGAATAATAACTGAAACCTTTATAAATTATTTATATTTCTTTTATTTTTATGGCAGAGAAACAAGAGAAAAAAGAAGAAAAATCCGGTATTACCAAAGACATGCTTATTGGTGATATTGCTTCTGAGTATCCTAAGACAGTCGAGGTTATGTTCAAGCATGGCTTGCACTGTGTTGGGTGTGGCATGGTGGCTTTTGAGACTCTTGAGCAGGGTTGCAGGGCTCATGGCATGGATGACAGGGGGATTGATAAGCTGCTAGATGAGATGAATAAGGCTTGTGGGAAGGAGAAGAAGCCCAAACAGTAAAGTATATAAACAAAAACCTAGTTTTTCTTATTAGAAACAAAATGGCCAAACACAAAATAGAGATTGACCTTGAGCAGTGCACAGGCTGTGGGGCTTGTAATGCCAGTTGCCCAGAAAGCTTTGAGATGATTGAGGATGACAAGGGAGCCCCCAAAGCCAAGGTTAAGACAGCAGATATTGATGAGTTAGGCTGTTGCATGGATGCTGCCCAGGTCTGCCCAGTTAACTGCATTCACATAACAGAGACAGAGACAGGGAAGAAACTGATTTGATATTTGGTTTCTGTTATCTGTTTTCTAAAATACTTTTTCTGGATTATATTTTGAACTACGAAAATATTTAAAAACCCGCGCTTAGCCCAATATGTAGGGTTATTTTTAATCTAAAACACTAAATATGGGGTTTTTATGAGGTTTTTATCATGAGGTGTCCTTTTTGCTCAAATAAGGAGACAAGAGTCGTTGAGACCAGGGAAACAGAGGAAGGAGTTACCAGAAGAAGGAGGGAGTGCCTGAGCTGCAGGAAGCGCTTCACAACCTATGAGAATACCGAGAACTTTAATCTAAGGATTATTAAGAAAGACGGCAACAGGGAATTCTTTGACAAGGAGAAGGTTAGAAAAGGCATTCTAAAGGCCTGTGAGAAGAGGCCTGTGAGCAGTGAGGAGATTGACAGGGTGGTTGATGATATTGAGAGGACCCTCAGGAATAAGAGTTCACTCGAGGTTAAGAGCTCTGTTATAGGAGATCTTATAATGAAGTATCTGAAAAGGCTTGATTCTGTGGCTTACATAAGGTTTGCTTCTGTTTACCGCTCTTTCCAGGATATAGGTGAGTTTGAGAAGGAGGTGAGGCTCCTGAAAACCAAATCAAATCACAAGAGCAAGAACTCAAAATATTCAAAATTATCAAAAAACAAGAGGAGGAGTAAAAGATGACCGCTAAAAAAGATGATGAGCTTGAAAAGATAAGAAAAGAACTAATCAAGAGAAAAGTAAGCATCACAGACAATGGAAAGACTGTTCTTGAGAGAAGATACCTTAGCAAGGATGAGAAAGGCAAGGTGTGCGAGAGTCCAGAAGAACTATTTGCAAGAGTGGCTATCAACATAAGCCTTGCTGACAGGAAGTATGATGAAAATGCTGACCTAGGAAAAACAGCCAAAGAGTTCTATGAGCTAATGGCTAACTGCGATTTCATGCCCAACTCTCCTACTCTTATGAATGCTGGCAGAGCCCTCCAACAGCTCTCAGCCTGCTTTGTGCTGCCAATAGATGATGACATGAACAGCATAATGCAGACCCTATTTGACACTGTGATGGTTCATAAGTCAGGAGGAGGAACAGGCTTTAGCTTCTCAAGGCTGAGACCCAATGGCTCGAGGATAAGAACAACTAGTGGAACCTCACCAGGACCCTTGTCATTTATCCGCATGTATAACAATACTACAGAGGAGATAAAGCAGGGAGGAACAAGGAGAGGGGCCAATATGGGCATCTTGAGGGTTGACCACCCTGACATCATAACCTTTATCTATGCAAAGCAGAGCAACCAGGCAATAACCAATTTTAATCTTTCTGTGGCTGTTACAGACAAGTTCATGCAGGCGGTTCATAAGAACCAGTACTATAACCTGATAAATCCCCACACAAAGACGCGTTATACCTTGGAGCAGCTGTCTTTGATACAGCATCAGATTCATAAAGATGCTCCTTCTCTAAGGATTAGTTCTGACAATAAGAAAGTGGTCAATGTACACACTGATGAGGAGATTGGGGTTGTTAGGGATGGAGATATCCTGCTGAATGCAAGAAAGGTGTTTGACAGCATTGTTAAGCTGGCCTGGAATAATGGAGAGCCAGGAATCATTTTTATTGACAAGATGAACGGGGCTAATCCAACTCCGGACTTGGGTGATATTGAGAGCACCAATCCCTGCGGAGAGCAGCCCCTGCTTCCATACGAGTCATGCAATCTTGGCTCTATAAACCTTGCGAACATGGTTAAGAAGGGAGAGATGGACTATGACAGACTGAGAAAAGTGATTCATACCACAGTCCACTTTCTAGACAATGTCATTGATATGAATAAGTATCCTTTGAAGCAGATTGAGAGCATGACTCTTGCCAACAGGAAGATTGGGCTTGGAGTGATGGGCTTTGCAGACACGCTCATCCAGTTGGGGATTCCCTACAACTCTGACAAGGGGATAAAGCTGGGAGAGAAGATAATGAAATTTGTTGATGAGGAGTCAAAAAAGGCCTCTGCTGAGCTGGCAAAGAAGAGAGGGGTCTTCCCTAACTTTAAGAACAGTATGTATGACAAGAGCTCAAAGAACTTTAAGGGCAAGGAGATATTATTAAGAAATGCAACCACAACAACCATTGCTCCTACAGGAAGCATTAGCATAATAGCAGGAGCCTCTAGTGGTGTAGAGCCCTTGTTTGCAATTGCCTTTAAGAGAATGAATATTCTTCACAAAGGAGACGAGCTTATAGAGGTGAACCCCTTGTTTGAAAAGACAGCCAAGGACAAGGGATTCTACTCAAAGGAGATTATGGATGAGGTGTGTGAGCAGGGAACCATCCACAAGATAGAGAAGATTCCCAAAGAGATAAGAAAATACTTTGTGACCTCTCATGACATAAGCCCTGAATACCATATAAAGATGCAGGCAGCCTTCCAGAGGCACACAGACAATGCTGTGAGAAAGACTGTTAATTTCCCTAACAGGGCAACAGAAGAGGGCATAAGAAAGGTGTATGAGATGGCCTATGAGCTCAACTGCAAGGGCGTCACTGTTTACAGGGATGGCAGCAGAGAGGAGCAGGTCCTTAACATTATGAAGGAGAAGAAGGCTGGGAAAGAACAAGAGAAAAAGCCTGTTGCAGTAAAGAAAAAGAGGCCTGATCTTACTGTTGGTGCGACCAGAAAGCTCATAACCGGCTGTGGCAACCTCTATGTCACTATAAACCAAGATGAGAATGGAGAAATCTTTGAGGTTTTCAACCAGATTGGAAAGGCAGGAGGCTGTGCTAATTCACAGGCAGAGGCTATTGGAAGGCTGACCTCCCTAGCCCTTAGGTCTGGAGTCCACTCAAAAGAGATAATCAAGGAGCTGAGGGGTATTAGCTGTCACAGGCCCTTTGGCTTTGGTCCTAACAGGGTGCTATCATGCGCTGATGCTATTGGAAAGGCTATTGGACAGCAGATAAAGGAGGCGGGCATAGCTCTGCCTCCTCCTCCTGCGCAGAGCGCACTCAGTACTTACACAGAAAAACCCTCTGTTGGGCAGATTGAGGAGATAAGGCTTACAGGGGCATGCCCTCTGTGTGGCGGACCATTGATGCATGTTGAGGGATGCATCACATGTGGTGCTAACTGTGGCTATAGTGAATGTACGTAGCTAATCAAAATGAAAGAAACAGGTTTAGTGCATATCTACACCGGTGATGGCAAGGGAAAGACAACAGCAGCTATTGGGCTTGCTGTAAGAGCCAAGGGTGCTGGCCTGAAGGTACTTGTTGCCCAGCTTTTTAAAGAGGATTCTAGCGAAGCAAAAACCCTGGATGAGCTTGGAATAGAGCATATGCAACACTCCTCAAAGCATCCCTTATTCAAGAAGTACTCAAGCAAGGAATTAATGAAAGAAGCTGGGAATTGCTTGTCTTTTGTAAAGGGTGTTTTTGACAGAGCAAAAGAGGAAGAATACGATGTTGTGGTCTTAGATGAGATAGGACCAGCCCTTAAATTTGAGCTCATAGAAACACAAGAACTAACCCGGCTTGTCAAGGCAAGGCCTGAGAAGACAGAGCTGGTGATGACAGGCAGAGGATTCTCCAGTGATATCCTTAACCTGGCTGATTATGTTACTGAGATGACAATGATAAAACACCCCTTTAATGTGGGTGTAAAGGCAAGGGAAGGAATAGAATATTGATTAAGGATTGATATGATGAGGGAACTGGGGGATTATTAAGATGGTTATGTTTCTTTTACTGGGATTCATAGATGTGGTTGTGGGTGCCTTGATGCTTGCAACCCATCTTGGTTTTTTGCATGAGTGGAGAATTGCCATCATGGGCACTATCTATCTCATTGCCAAGAGCATAGCCCTGAGAGGGAGCTTTCTTAGTATCCTAGATATATTAGCAGGTGTTTATTTTATCCTGATAATGCTTGGAGCCAGAACATTCTTGGTTTATGTTTTTTTAATATTAATGATCTACAAGTTTGTGACAAGCCTGATGATGAGGGGCTAGGGTTTAAGAACCTGGCTTTGCTTTAATCCTTTGAGGGTAAAGGTTTTTTTCGCAACAGTGATTTAGCCTTTTTTTCTTTTGAGCAGAAGCTCAATTTCATAGTCTTTTAAACCACGGAGGTGTGTTGGAATGTCCTGTTCAAAAAATAACCCTGCCTCCTCACTCAGACCTTTCTTCTCTGAGGCGAAATTGTCAACATCACTTAGTTTCTCCTCGTGACAAAAATGCTTTCTTCGTCCTTCCTGCACTTTTGCCAGCATCATGCTATCTATTAGGTATATTCTTTATAAATACTCTATGAAGGCTTTTTACAGTTTTAAGTACCATAATCTTTTTAAATGAAATCAGGCTTTTTACTACTCTATGGTATACTGGCTAGATTTTGTTTACAGCCCTCCAGGCTTCTATGGTAAGGATATTGCAATAGATATCGTGAGTGCTGTTGTTGTGCTGCTGATAGCTGTCTTTAGCTTCAGGAACTTTCTTCTGGATAAGAAGAGCAAGAGGCACCTTATCCTGAGCACCGCCTTCTTTCTCTTAGGATTATCCTTTATAGTCAAGATTCTGACTAACCTACTGTCTCATTCAGAAACCATGCTTTCAAAGCAATTCATGATATCAATTTTAGGAGTAGAGGTAATACGCTCCTTCTCTGATTTATCAGCCTTGGGCTTCCTGTTATTCGCACTACTAACCCTATTCGGCTTTTACATACTATACGCGCTCTCCTCAAAGGATGAGCTCTCAATGAACTATGTGATAATCGCTTATTTCATTGTAATTTCGACTTATTTCACCAGGTTCACCTACTTCATAATGTACATAACCACCTTTATTTTCCTCTTTGCTTTGAGTAGGAGATACTTTTTGTCATACCAGGACACCAAGTACAAGAACACCCTATATCTATGCATAAGCTTTGGAATAATCACTCTGAGTCAGTTCGTGTTTATATTTACAAGCTCAAACCCAACCATGTACGCGGTTGCTGAGCTAATCCAGCTGGTTGGCTACTTATTCTTGCTCTACACATTTGTAATGGTGCTTAGGAATGCAAAGAAAAAGAAGTAGAATAGAAATAATACACGACATGCTCCACACTATTAGTAATAAGGGGGGTAAAATCAAGCCTACGCACCTGATGTACAAGGCCAACCTGTCCCACACCCAGATGAAGCTCTATCTAAACGAATTGATTGAAAAGAATCTTGTAGAGGAAGACACCCAAAAGGGAAGGACCATGCTGGTGATAACCCAGAAAGGATTCTCATTTATCCAGCAGTTCAACCAGATGAAAGAGTTCGAGAAGACCTTTGGACTGTGATTTTGCTCTTATTTTCTGATTTTTATCGTTAAATTTTTAAGAAAAGGATATTTCCTATATGTATTAAGGTATTAGGGGGTGGTAAATTGGCTGAAGAACAAGAAGTGGGTGTTGTAGACCATTATTACACAAAGATAGGCGTGGTTGTGATAAACCTAACGGGTGCCTTAAAAGTAGGAGATACCATACACATAAAAGGGGCGACATCTGACTTTACTCAGAAAGTTGAGTCTATGCAGATTGAACACAAGAGCATAGAGGAAGCTAAGAAAGGTGACAGCATCGGCATGAAGGTCAAGGAGCATGCAAGAGGGCACGACAAGGTCTTTGTGGTAAAGGGATAAGCGAATCGGCTTTTTTGTAGAATTCTTTTTCATTAAACTTATAAATGAGTTTCAATACTAGGGAGAACATGCAGAGAATAGTAACAATCGGTGGTGGAACAGGGTCTTATACCTCCCTAAGAGGTCTTAAAAAATATGAAGATGCTGATTTAACAGCAGTTGTTGTTATGATGGATTCTGGTGGTAGTACTGGCAGGCTTAGAGACGAGTTTGGCTACTTGCCCCCAGGGGATATTAGAAAGTGCCTTGTTGCTCTTAGCCCTGATTCTCATGCTCTTAGAGAATTGTTTGAATACAGATTTAAAAAAGGAGAGGGTTTGAATGGCCATAGTCTTGGGAATTTATTTCTTACTGCTCTTACAGATATAACTGGTAATGAAGATAAGGCTATTAAAGAGGCTGCAAAGATCCTTAACATTCAAGGAAGGGTTGTGCCTGTCACAACCACTAACTGCCAGTTGGGAGCTATTCTTGAGAATGACCAGGTGATAGTTGGAGAAGAGAACATCTATAATCCAAAACACAGTCCTAGATTAAGAATTAAAAAACTGTTTATCATACCTAAACCAAGGGCAAATTCAGATGCTGTTAAGAGTATAATGAGTGCTGATAAGATAATAATTGGTCCTGGTTCATTGTACGTAAGCGTTCTCCCACATTTCCTTGTTACTGGCATTAAGAATGCTATTAAGAAATCAAAGGCCAAGAAGATATATGTGTGCAACATCATGACTCGTTTTGGT
>CBFDDS010000004.1:0-13650 GCA_965603625.1 Candidatus Woesearchaeota archaeon | reverse complement strand
GAAGAAAATATATAAATGTAGCGTCTTAACCGGATTTTATGAAGGGGGATGATACTGATATGGGGGTAGTAAAATATGTCTAAATGGTATCCTCTTGGTAAATGGGTAGAACCTGCACTTGCTGCAGAAGTATGGCTTGAATACGGAAAAATTGCTCAACAGTTTTTCAAAGGAAAGCTAGATGGACACATCCTATACATTAATGGATATTTCTTTCTTTCTCAACATGATGTGGATATCATCCAGCGCGAGAGCTATTATGCTTCAAAAAGTCACAATGATGCTTTCTTTAAGAAAATGTTAATAACTATAAAGCAAGTAACAGAGGATCTAAAAGCTGCTTCACAGAATATCAGTTCAGTAACCGAATTTCTTGAACAATACAAGACACTAACAGGCGTATGGATGCCCTTAAACATAGTGGCAGAGGGTGTTGAAAAATATGTCCAAGAAACCGATAGTAAAGCATTCCAGTTAACAAAAGGATTAACGCAAGAGAAACCATGGACATTAAAGCAAGTTGATGAAATGAGGCTACTTAAAGAAAAAATAGGAATTATACCAAAAGATGAGTCATCAATCCCAAAAGAGTTCAAAGAAGTACTTAAGGAGCATGTGAAAAAATATGAATGGTTAGGAACACATCACTTTACTATAAATAAGCTTACAGTAAAAAAACTACTTGAACGTATGCGAAAGGATAAAATTGAAACAATTAGTGACAAAAAAATAAGTGGTGAAGTGGCATATCTAGTAAAACTTCTTGACATAATGGGATTTATTAGATTTAGATGCGCAGAAACAAGTGGCTACACTACATTTTATCTTTATCCGCATCTTTCATTATTGGCAGAACAACATAAAATTAGTTATGGGGAAATAGTAGAACATACTATCAAAGAGATATCGTCTGGCACAATCAGTCAAGAAATTGCAGAGAAGAGAAAGAAAAACACAGGATTTCTTTTTGATGGACAAGAACACATACTTACTAATGATGAAATTGCAAAATATTCTAATGAACTTATTACTCTCGATGCTGAAGATAAAAATGAGATTAAGGGTTTAGTTGCATGCAAAGGTTATGCAAAAGGAGAAGTTCGAATAGTGACTTGTCAGGAGGAAATGAAAGGATTCAAAGAAGGAATGATTCTTGTAGCATACGAAACAACCCCGGATATAGTTATTGCCATGGAAAAGGCATCAGCAATCGTAACAGATTTTGGCGGTATGACTAGTCACGCAGCTATTGTTTCCAGGGAACTAGGAATCCCTTGTGTTATAGGTACAAAGATTGCTACTAGGATGTTTAAAGACGGTGATTATGTAGAGGTTGATGCTGATAAAGGGGTTGTTAGGAAGATAACTAAAAAAGAGTTTAAGAAGTGGATTAAGGAATTGGAGAGAAAAGAGGCTGGTGCTGAGGTTAGCAGGATACCCTCAGAGCAGCTGGAGCTTGAGATAGCACCAGATTTAATAGCTTGGTTTAAGAGTGTAAACATGCAAGACCTACCTCTTGTTGGTGGCAAAGGCGCTAATCTTGGTGAGATGTTTGGAGAGTTTCCTATTCCTAATGGCTTCTGCATCACTGTTAATGCTTATAGAGAGTTCTTGAAGCAGAACAAGCTTGAAGATAAGATTTTTCCTTCCTTGAAAAAGCTTGATATTGAGAAAACAGAAGAATTAGATAAAGAGAGCAAGAGGGTAAGGGATTTAATCCTTGGTTCTGAGATGCCTGAGGCTGTCAAGAAAGAGATTGTTGAGAATTACAAGAAGCTCAAAGAAAAGTTTGTGGCTGTGAGGAGCTCTGCTACTGCAGAAGACTTGCCAACTGCCAGCTTTGCAGGGCAGCAGGATACTTACCTGAATGTAAAAGGAGAAGAAGACTTATTGGACTGTGTAAGGAAGTGCTGGGCTTCATTGTTCACTTCAAGAGCAATATACTATCGTGTTATTAACAAGTTCCTTCATGAGAAAGTGCTTATATGCGTTGTTGTGCAGGAGATGATTGATTCTGTTAAAGCAGGTGTTATGTTCACTGTTAACCCTGTTACTGAGGATAGGAACGAGCAAATCATAGAGGGCAGCTTTGGACTGGGAGAAGTAGTTGTTTCAGGGCAAGTGACACCTGACAGTTATACTGTACAAAAAAAGCCCTTTGAGATAAAAGAAGTTACTGTGAATGAGAAGAGCATAGCAATTGTTAAGGATAAAGAAAAGGGGCATAGCAAGAAGATAGAGCTTGATAATAAAAAAGCCAATTCTCAGTGCTTAACAGAAGACGAGATAAAAGCATTAGCAGAGCTAGGAATAAAGATAGAAAAACACTATGGCAAACCCCAAGATATAGAATGGGCAGTAGGGCCTGACAAGAAGGTATATATCTTACAGAGCAGGCCGATAACTACGTTGTGAGGAAGCTAGAATGATTAATGAATATGTATTTATGTGGTCTCAGAAACCCTTGTTGCCAAGTAATCATGCTACTTCAGTAGCTTTAAAACGAGGAGCAGATCCCTTGGATGTGTTTGCAACAGCTCATATTCTGCAATATTATGATGGAAAATTTATTAATACTTACATAATGAAAAAGGATTTAGAAAAGTGGAAAAGGGATAATAGTGTAAAATTTCTTAATACTTCTTTTTACAAAAAATATTGTGAGAAATATGAAAAAGATAATAATGCTTGGTGGTCATGGATAAGAGAAATAGAAAAAAAAGATTTTTCTAATACAACAAAAGATGAATTATTAGCATGTCATAAAATATTTTCAAAATTTATGGTTGATGCTATATCTTATTTTGGGAGTACAAGACCTGAATTTACTTATGCAGTTGAACAAAGACTAGAAGAAATACTAAAAAAATATTTTGGAGATAATTGGGGGGATGCATTTACTGCTTTAGCAACTTCTAGTGAGCTGGATGATGTTCAAAAAGAACAAAAAGATTGGAAAATATTAACTAAAGCCAGACCCACTGATGAAAACTTACTAAAACACGCATCTAAATATCCTTGGCTTGTTCTTGGTTCATATTCAAAAGAAGATGCACTTAATCATTTAAGAGAATTAATAAAAACTCATGCTCAAAAAGAAAATATTGAAAAAGAAGAGATAAATCAAAGGAAAGAAGAAATCCTAAATAAAGTCAAAGAAGAAAGACAAGAAGCAGAATATTTATCTAATTTTTTACAAGAACAGTCAGTAAGAAGAATGGATATTAAGGCTTATTGGGCTGGTTGTTATTATCTCTCTAGAAACCTACTAAAAGCAATTGCAAAAGCAATTGGTGTTGAATTAACAGACTTTATTGAGTTTATTTTACCTCCAGAAGTGGATGAGATTTTAAAAGGGAGGAAAACAATTAATGATCTCCCTCTTGAAAAAAGAAAAAAAGCGTATGTAACTTATTTTAATCCAGGAGAAGAAATAGTAATCACTCAAGGAGAAGAAGCTGAAAGGATCTTTAAGGAAAACATAAAACAACCTGAAGAAAGAACAGAAATTAGAGGACAAGTAGCATCAAGAGGAAAATGCATTGGAAAAGTAAGAATAGTTATGCCGGGGGATACTGAAATGCTGATGAGAGATATTAAGAATTTTCAGCAAGGAGAGATAATGGTTACATCAATGACACAGCCAAATATGGTCCCAATGGTTCAAAAAGCAGCAGGAATTGTTGCAGATGAAGGAGGGATAACTTCTCATGCAGCAATTATTGCAAGAGAATTTAAAATTCCATGCATTGTTGGTTGTTTAGACTCAACAAGAATTTTAAAGAATGGAGATTTAATAGAAGTAGACGCGGATAAAGGAACTGTCAAGAAAATAAAATGAAACTCTTCAAAATACCTTTAAACGCAGGAGCAATGTCCAAGAAGAAAGGCCTTGAGAAGGGCCCTGATAAGATTGTTGAGCATCTAAAAGACTTTCATCTGTCTGAGAGAGGGATGCTCCCCTTGTTTGATGTAAAGGAGATTAAGGTTGATAATAGTAACTTAGGGCAATCCCACGCTCTTATCCAGAAGGAGATTGAGAAGATAAATGGTTATTGCGCTTTGGTAGGAGGCGACCACTCACTCACCTATCCTGCTTTCAGGGCTTTTGCTAAGAATAATCCTGGCTCAGGAATTCTTGTGTTTGATGCCCATCCTGATGTGCAGGAGAAACATGCTCCCCCCACTCATGAAGATTACCTTAGAGTTCTTATAGAGGAAGGAACCCTTGACAAGGACAAGGTTATCCTTGTTGGCACTAGGAATATGAGCAAGGAGGAGAAGAAGTTCATTGATGAGCACAAGATAAAGAATTATTCCATGAACAAGATAAGCTTTGACATCCTTAGAGAAGTAGCAGATAGCATAATGACTGTTGCAAGGCACTGGAGCAAGGTGTATATATCAATAGACATAGATGTGCTAGACCCTGCTTTTGCTCCTGGCACAGGCTATCAAGAGCCAGGGGGCATGAGCACAAGAGACTTGTTATATCTCATCCACAGGCTTAAGATGCTCAGGAATATCGGGATGTTTGACATAGTAGAGGTCAACCCTGATAAGGATATTAATGACATCACTGCCAGGACTGCTGCCAAGCTGGTGGTGGAATTGTCTTAAAACCTACAAAATTCCTTGAATTTTGAGGTTCAAAAGCTTAAAAGCTTTTGTAACCTTCAAAACCTTTATAAATCCATTCTCGTTCTCTTATGCTCACAATGGGTAGAATCAAGACTAGACTAGTGAAGGCAATAACACAGCAGTTGTTAGAGGAGCACAGAGATAGATTTAACACCAGCTTCGAGGATAACAAGCTAAAGGTTGTAGAGTTGACAGGGGTTAAGTCAAAGAAACTGAGAAACATTATTGCAGGTTATACTACCAGGATTATGAAAGCTGAGGCAAAATAGAACTAAGAACAACAACAATAACACGGGGGGATAAGAATGGCAGAGGACAACTCAATCTTCATTGGAAACAAGCCATTTATGAACTATGTTACCGGTGTGGTAGTGCAGTTCACGACCAAGGGAGCAAAAGAGGTAATAGTGAAGGCAAGAGGAAAGTTTATTAGCAGAGCAGTGGATGTGTCAGAGGTTGCTATGAAGAGGTTCATGAAGGACCAGATAGAGCTCAAAGGCATAAAGATTGACTCTGAGGAATTCAAGAACAAGGAAGAACAGGACGTTCGAGTATCCATTATTGAGATTACACTTGCAAAGAAATAAGTTTTTTATTCTTTTTCTTATTGTTAATTTGTTAAAAAGATTTATATATGCAGGAACATCTCATGTTTACATGGAAATAAAGAAGAAAACTTGGCCAGAACTTTTTCAACGAATGTTTGATGGCAAGAAGAACACTGATTTAAGATTAGCAGATTTTGAAATAAAGGAAGGGGATGTGTTGGTATTAGAGGAGTATAATCCTGAAACCAAGGAATACACAGGAAGGGTTTTAAAGAAAAAAGTAAAAAACCTTAACAAAGTAAACTTAACCGATTTTCATACACCTGAACAAATAACAAAGTCTGGTCATTGGATAATTGAATTTGAATGAACCTTGGGTCCGTAGTGTAGCCTGGATATCACACTTGGCTTCGGACCAGGAGACCCCGGTTCGAATCCGGGCGGGCCCATTTATTAATTTATTATATAAAAAATATAAAAAAGAAAAGAAAAAGAGTTTTTTGAGTTCTTTCTCAGTGGGGGCTCACTCGCTGATTTCCTTTGAGACGGTTGGGTATATCACGGAGGCTTTCTGTGTATATAGAGTGATAGATTTGATAGTCATATTCGTAGAGAGTGTTAGGTGCCAGCACTTCTGCCAGCATCTTGTACTCGCATTTGTCTAGCATTTCTTCTAGGTTCCCCATTTTTATGGCGTCTAGCATATTAACCCTCCTCCGAATCTCAATATTAGGTGAGTTTTTAGATTATATAAAACTATTTTACCTGTTTTTTTGACAAATAAGGGAAAAAGTACTTTTTCATACCTTTTTGACTAAAATCTCACCTGTGTGTAGGTGTAGCAACACACTTTTCCATCCTTGAGGCTTGCCTGAAAATGTAGGTCCTGTCCAAGCACCTTGGTTCTGAAGTAACCAGAGATTATTGGCTTCACTTTTAGTGCTCCATACTCCTCCTTCTCTACAAGCACTCCGCCTCCTACTCCAAGGTTTTTTCCCACTCTTGCTCCTACCTCTCCTTCAACTCTGTAGTGTTTTGGTCCTGCGCTGATGTAGAGGTTGTTGGTTATGTCTCCCAGTGTCAGATAGGAAGAGAATATGGGGAAGTTTACTTCTACTGTTCCCAGGGTAAAGATGTTGGATGCCAGTCTTCCAATCTGCTGGTTGTATATCTGGTTACTCCTGTTCTTAAAAGCGTTCTTCAGAGTAAAGGTAAGCACTCTTGACTCCAAGTCATAGTTTCCTATTACAAACAAGCCGAGGTTAGGGTTATCTTTGGTTACCAGCACTCCTTCTATCTGTCTGCCCTTGGTCTTTCCAAGGCTGGCGTGCAGATAGTCATTATGATAGGCAGCATAGTATCTCAGATCTATGTCCCTGTTAGGGCTGACAATGGTTTTGTAGGCCAGGTCAAGGTTTTCTCCGTATAGCTTTACAGAGCCCCTGTGACCTGTCTTTCCGCCTTTTATGAATGTATTTTTCTGGCTTAGGTTTAGGGTTGTTTCTCCTAAGATTGGTATTTTACCCAGATTTTGACTGTATGCTGCTCCAAAGGTGTAGGCAGGACTGTAATTAGAGTCTCCTATACCTCCTCCATGTATCAGGATCAATTTTGTGTTCTTCTGGTTAACTGCTTTTAAAGTGAACATGTACTGGCTCTGCCTGCCTTCGTTCTTATCGAGTCTGAAAAGATATTTGTCATAGCTAACAGTAGTTCTGAGCTTGTCGTTCATGAATCTTTTGTTGTAGTCAAATACGTCTTCTACTTTTACTTCTAGGGATGGTTTGCTTGTTTGCGCATTGACTTGCTTTGGCACTGCCACTATGTAACCTGCAGTAAGAGCAGCCAGCCCCAGACTGAGTGCCCTTTTTCCTATTTGCTTTATTTTTCTGACCTTCATTTTCCTCACAACTACTATAGAGTGGTCAGTGTATATAAAACAATATTAGGCTTTTTTTTGACAAAAAAGAAAAATTTAAATACTTCATACCTTATATTATGGAATATGGTTAAATTAGACCTTAAAGATAAGAGAATACTGACAGTTCTAGACGAGAGTGCAAGAACTCCCCTGTCAAAAATAGCAGCAAAGGTAGGGCTCTCAAAGCAATTAGTAGACTATAGGATAAAGTCCCTTATAAGGAGAGGAATCATTAATGGCTTCACCATAAGATGCGACCTCACCAAGTTTGGATATTCAACTTACGGGGTTTACCTAAGGCTAAGGAACCTTACTGAGAAGAGAGAAAAGGAGATAATAGAGATACTCGTAAATCATCCCTTTACAAAGTGGGTGGTGCTGTGCGAAGGCAGATGGGACCTGGCCTTCTCATTGTCGGCAAGAGATGTGGTTGATTTTGACTCTAAATTCAGCAAGATACTGGAGCAGATAGGGAGCAACGTGGAGAGATACGACACCAACATTGTCCTCAAACTAAGGGAATTCTACCACAACCTCTTGGAAGAGAAGAGCATCTACAAGATAAAACCAATCTATCATGAATTCTCGTCCCAGAAAAAAGCAGAAAAAATAGACTCTATTGATGTAAAGATTCTAAAGGAACTGCAACTGAACTCAAGGGCAAGCCTGGTAAGCATAGCAAGAAAACTCAAGGTCTCCTCGGACATCATTAGGTATAGGATGAATAACCTGATTAAGAAAGGAATTATCCTTGAATTCAGAACAAGACTGGGATACAGAACTCTTGGCTATAGCTGGTACCAGCTCATAATCGACCTAAGAAGATTCCCAGAAGCAGAAGAGAAGAAATTCTTTGGAATAGTGCAGACCATACCCAGCATAACCTATCTTGTGAAGTGCATCGGCAAATGGGATCTTGAGATTCATGTCCGCGCCCTGAACACAGAGCATTTCAGGAAAGTACTCAAGAAGATAAGGCATTCACTCTCAGCTTTCATAGTCTCATATGACACAATGATAATATTTAAAAGGTACAAGAGCAGAGCCATCCCTCGAGGAGTAGCACAGGAGCTACTCAAAGGGGCAAAGAAAAAATGATAATATGTGACAAGTGCGATGGCAACTGCTGTAAATTGCTGGTTGTAGAGATAGAGACACCTGAGACCAAAGACGATTTTGAGGATGTCAAATGGTACCTATTCCATAAAGGCGTGTGTGTTTATATTGATAATGATGATGCATGGAATGTGCAGTTTGATTCTAAGTGCAAGCACCTTGATAAGAAGGGCAGGTGCATGATTTATGAGAAAAGACCTCCGGTGTGCAGAGAGTACCATGTAAAGGACTGCGATATGAACAGAGAGGAGATAAAAGAGTTCTTTGAGACAGCAGAGGAGTATGAGGAGTGGCTGGAGAAGAATAAGAAGTTTTAATCAATTCTATTCGAAAGCTTTATATCTAACATGACTACTTCTAAGTAGGTAAAATGTCTGTTCAATTTACATATCGCTGGGTAAATTCAAGAAAGAACCTAATTGAATTTGTACAGGAATTTTACGAAGGGGATGTGTTAAAAGAAGTAGGTACAAATCCAAATAAATGGCTTGATGAGTTAATAATGATCCATAATATGACAACAGGCCACTCTTTATCAGCTGGAGTAGGATTACACATCCCGCCAACACAAGATAAAGACTTCAAACAGATAGGGGAAAATGTCTTTTTCTACTCAGGCCAAAAAGGAAAACTAAGGGGTTTGTGGTTGCCCAAAGAAGTTCCTGACTACTCCCAAAGTCTAGAAGTCAGAGGAACAAAAATCCAATGGACGCATTATAAGCTAGGATCAAGAGCACAATTAAGAATAAATGAGGAATATGAAGGAATTTCCATAGAAGATTTTTTACCAGAGAACTTTGAACCCAGAAGTGAGGAAGTGAAAACAGATCGGAGACCTGTCTTAAGACTCAAATTAGATAATCAGGGCATAGAAGAAACCATATATGTAAAAGGAAGCCAGATTATTAAGAGCATTTATTATCCAGAAGCAAAACCAGGCTATAGACTAACCAGTATTTATAATATCCATAAACAAAGCTCTCAACAAGATTTGGATAAGATAATACAGCTTGCAGAGCAAGGAGTGCGGGTTCCTGATGTTGTTGGAGTATATGAATCTGATTATGAAGATTTCTTGTTTTTAATAGAAGTAAAAGGAGAAAGTCCAGACAAAAACTTCCCCAAACATAGGGATGAGATAATAAGGCAAGACGCCATGATGCTAGCAAAGTTCTGCAAACTGGGATACAGGAAAATTGATTTTGAATCATTCGATGACAAAATTTTTGACGGAAAAGACTTATACCTAATTGATTTTAATGAAATAATAGATCTTTACTCTTATACAGAGCCTGATTTTAGAGAAGTACTGATTGATACTAGTGGAAAAGAATTAAGGAAATTCAGAAATTTCCAAAAAGGGATTTTTACCATGTTACTCAAAGATGCTATTTATATTTACGATGATAGCTTACTTATTAATAAAGATCACAAAATTAAATATATTAAACATTTTTTTGAAGAAATGAAGTGGACTCTTACAGAAAAGAAAACAAATAGTCTATTAACCTTTCCTAAAGATTATCTCACTTATGGAGCCTATCTATGCATGATGACAGAAGAATGATTTTTCACTTGAAATCCACTTCTCCCCCCAGATAAACCCCTTTGTCAAGCCTTACAGGTCTCCAGTTATCCAGGACTAGCTTTGCATCAAGCCATTCTGCAAGCTCTTCAGGGTTGCCAATAGTGGCGCTTAAACCTATGAGCTGGAGATTCTTTAGCATTCCCTTCAGAACCGTTATCAACACTTCAAGGGTTGGTCCTCTGCCAGGGTCATTCAAGAGATGGATTTCATCGATAATAACAGTTTTCACCTGCCTAATCCAGGGAGCCTTGTGCCTAATAAGGGAATCAAACTTCTCGCTGGTTGTTATAATCAGGTCGTATCTCTCGAGATAAGAATCAGCACTGTCAATATCACCAGAGCTGATAGCAATCTTAATGCTGGGATAGTCCTTTTTGAAAGTCTTGTACTTCTCGCTTGCAAGAGCCCTTAAAGGAACAACATAGACTGCCTTTCCCTTGTCATGATAAATAGCGTTTAGAAAGGCCACCTCAGCAACCAGGGTTTTGCCAGAGGCAGTAGGAGTGCACACCAACAGGTTTTTATCTTCAAAAAGACCAGCAGTTATGCTTTTGGTCTGGCAGGGTCTGAGCTCGTTAAAGCCCCGCTTCTCAATCTCCTTATATATATTCTTAGGAATCTTATCCTTGTACTTGGAGAGCTTCATCTACATCTCCTCAGGCGCCCCTATGCCCAGAAGGTCAAGTGCATTCCTCAGCACTAGTTTCACAGAGAATATGAGAGCAAGCCTTGCATCCCTTGTCTTTTCATCAGCCTTTAGCACAGGGCACTCATGATAGAACTCATTAAAGGCCTGGGCTAGTTCTAAGGCATACCTTGCCACCAGGCTGGGCTTGTAGTTTTCAGCAGCCTCGCCAACAATGCCAGGGAAATCTGCTAACAGCTTGATAATCCTGAACTCACTTGGTTCCTTAAAACTCAGCTTTGCTTTTTCTGGCTTAAACTTCTTCACCTTTCTCAGGATTGAGCATATCCTTGCATGAGCATACTGAACATAAGGCCCTGTTTCTCCTTCAAAGCTTATGCTCTCCTCAGGGTTATAAGTAAAGTCTTTCATAGGGTCATATTTCAGGATAAAGAACTTGAGCGCTCCCATTCCTATGATATTCTTTCTCTTCTCAATCTCTTTCTTACCCAAGTTGGGATGCCTTTTCTTAATCTCTTTCTCAGCAACCCTCTTCATTTCCTCTACAATATCATCAGCATCAACAACAGTGCCCTCTCTGCTCTTCATCCTTCCCTCAGGCAGGTTTATCATGCCATAAGCCAGGTGATAGCAGTTCTTGGCAAATGGGAATCCGAGCATTTCAATAACCTTGAAGAGCACCTTGAAATGATAGATTTGCTCATTCCCGACAACATACACAGACTTGTCCATCTTAAAATCCTTGAACTTAACCTTGGCCAGATACAAGTCCTGGGTTATGTATAAGCCAGTGCCGTCCTTTCTTAGCAAGGCCTTTTTTCCAAGACCCTCATTTTCAAGATCAACCATTACTGCCCCATCCTCGTCCTTGTAGAACACGCCTTTCTTTAGTCCCTCTGCAACAATATCCTTGCCGTGCTGATAGATTTCTGACTCATAATAAGTTTTCTTATGATGAACATCAAATAATGCATATGTTTGTTTAAAGCCGTCAAGAGTCCATTTCCTCATCTTCTTCCAGAGAGCAACAACTTCTTTGTCATTCTCCTCCCATCTCTTAAGCATTTCCTGGGTTTCCTTCTCAAGCTTATGATTAAATTTTTCATTGTAGAGCACATAATAGTCACCAACAAAATGGTCAGATTTCTTGTCAGGCTTCTTGCCTTTGCCCCACTTCTGATAGGCAAGCATTGACTTGCAGATATGGATTCCCCTGTCATTAACCAGGTCTACAGGGGTAGCCTGATAGCCGGCAAATGCCAGGATGCTACAGATGGCATTGCCTAGGAGAATGTTCCTGGCATGGCCCAGATGAAGAGGCTTGTTGGTGTTGGGAGCAGGATACTCCACCATCACCTTCTGCTTTTTCACAGGCCAGCTCCCATAGCATGCACTGCACTTAATGACCTCCTTGATATTCTCCTCAGCCAGCTTGTTCTTGTCCACAAAGAAATTAACATAAGGGCCCTCTGCTTTTATCTCTGTGATAGGACTTCTTGTTTTTATCTTCTTGGCAAGCTCAACCGCAATATCCTTGGGAATCTTTTTCTCTTTCTTGGCCAGTACAAAGCAGGGAAAGGCATAGTCTCCCATCTTATCAGAAGGAGGCACTTCTATTAAAGGAAAGATATCCTTCTTGCTCAGCTTGGTAGCCTTTGCCAGAGCATTAACTACGTCTACTTTAAACATGGGAATAATTAATAGAAAAGAGTTTATAAAGTTGTTGGTGGGGTTCTATTCCTTCTTCTCAGCAGGTTTCTGCGGCTTTGCTGCCGCAGGCTCAGGAGCTTTTTTTGCTTCTTTTGTTTCCTTTTTAGGCTTTTCTTCTTTTTTAGGCTCTTCTTTTTTAGGTTCTTCCTTAGGCTTTTCTGTAGGTTTGTCTTTCTTTTTGTCTTCTTTCTTTTCACCCTCAGCAGGTTTTTCAGCAGGAGCCTCTTCCTTCTTCTCTGCCAAAGGCTTAGAGCCGTACTTCAGAATCTTAAGATTAATCTGGGCAGTTCTTGAATAGATTGTGTTGCCAGCCACGGTCTTCCTAGTCTTTCTTCCTTTCCTGCTTTTCTTGTTCTTTCTAATTCCAATGCCGCTAACAATGAGGATTCTCTTTCTGGAAATGCCTCTGACATCCCTTCTCATAGGAAAGCCGCAGTAGTCACTGCCGCCGCTAATCTCAAACTCATAGCCAGCAAAGCCGATCTCATCGCCACTAATCTTATCGCCAATTCTCTTCTTAAGAAAAGGCTGTGCCTGTTCATCAGAAAAAACCTTTTTAACAGTCTTGCCTGTCTTTGGGTCTCCGATATTAACTTTAAATTCTGCCATTTTTACCCTCCGAGCATACACCTCTTGGATGCGCTCAGTCAAGGATTAGGAGAAAAGAAGGCTTTTTAAAGGTTTTGGCTTATTTTTATAAATCAAGCTTATTTTCTCTTCTGAAATGAAAGAATCTCAACTACCGGAAACATTATGCAGGATTACATGGAACAGCTACTTATTAGATTGGGAAGGCTACCTTATACCCCATTATGTTGAAAAAAGAATGATGGAAGAGGATTTTCTTCATGTTATTCCTCAGAGGGAGGTCGCTGTTCACAAACCGCGCCTTATGAAACCTGAAAACGAGGTTTGTTTTCCTGGATATAGAGGGTTTAATTACAGAAGTACATCTCTTGTTCATCCAGATGAATGGGAAACAATTGCAAGGTACATGTATGAAAAACCTGATTTCAAAAAGCATTTTAGATTACTTACTGTAAAAACATCTGAAATTGAAAGATTAATTCAAGAAAAACATCCTTCTCTTTATCATAGTGAGTATTTTGGACATCTACACCAAAGTGATATAATAAGCGATGTTGGGTATCAATGGATAGAATCAGACAAACCAATTTTTCTTCCTGAAGAAGGATTTAGATTTTTGTCAGGTGAAACTGAGATTACTGGGAAGGATTTTCTCTCTTTAAGCGTAGGATACCATCCTGTGCCTGTTTAATTCCTTTTTCTAACAAAACATTTAAACCAAATAACATCTCTAAGCATAACATGGGTTTTCAGGATATCAAGAGGATAGAAAAGGCGCAGCACTACCTAGACACAGCTCTGCATAAGGCATCTATGAGGAAGGGCAAGAAGCTGCGGGGAGACCGGTTTCAGAATGCAAAGACCAAGGACTTGGAGAGGATAAACATTATCA
>CBFDDS010000003.1:0-13826 GCA_965603625.1 Candidatus Woesearchaeota archaeon | reverse complement strand
AGGCAGTGGTGTTCACCATTCTCTCAATAGTTATTGCTGTATTCTTCACAGTGGTGTTCTCAGCCAGGATTGAGAAGCCGCTTGACCACAATACTGTGGTTGTTGAGAGCAGGATTAATGTGCTCAGAGGTTATATGGACAACTTCTTTGACTATGCCTTAGACATGGGCTCTATAACAGGCTATGCAGCGCTTAATGGAGTGGTCTATGACATCAACAGCACCTGCTGCTACAAACCCAATTTTGAGATTGAGTTAGAGAGATGCCTGAAAACAGGTAATATAAGTGTAAGCCCCCCGAAAAAGTGCTATGGCATGGAGAACATGACCCTCACCTATTATCTTGACGGGATAAGGACGATAGCCCTGGATGAGCTCAACATAATCTCAAGTTATTCTATAAATTCAGTTAATGTAACCCAGACCATCGATGCCTTCTCAGTAGAGATGCTCGTCAACATAACCCTGGACATAAGAGACAACTATGCTAATATGTCAGACACAAGAGTTATAACAAGCGTTGTTCCTATCGAAGGCATGCTAGATCCCCTCTACATTCTCAACCCCCTCAATGTTAACTATTATAACCAGACCATCAAGAAGACCAATCTGAAGAAGAGAGAGGGAGACTGGACCTGGCAGGACTTGACCCAGCTCTACTATAATAATGAGTACAGGAATTTTAAGAATGCAACCAGCTTTATCAACAGGATAAAGGGCAACTTCTCCCAGAACATATTCGGCATTGAGAGCTTTGTGAACCACTCAAGGCCAGCTGTGCAGGCAGACATGATAGACAACCACAGCCTGGTAGACTATCTCTTCCTCACAAACACCACCAATCTCAGCTGCATGAGAGAGGTGGTCAGAATCCTTAATTATACTATTATTAACTCGTCAACCCTGGCCAATCCATATCAACTAGATGAGTACCACCGGCAGAGCTTCAACATAAGCAGTATTGACGTAGAATTCACATGTATACCATGATTATCAGCACTACTTAACGATAATTAACAAAGTTTATATATGCTCAAAAGTGATAATCACTTTTATATAGTTAAAGGCATATGAACAATAAAAAAGAGGTTAAATAGCTAAAGAAATAGCTAGAAACAGCGAAAAGGGGTGGGTTTTTTGGATAATGATATGATAAAGACCGGCGTGGATGACCTGTTAACCTTTCTTAGGGGAGTTGACAAGATATCTTTATCAGATGCTGCTCACAGGCTTAGCATAAGCACGTCTCTGCTTCAATCATGGGTTGACTTCCTTGTAGAGGAAGAGATTATTGGCATAGAATACAAGTTCACCAAGCCCATCATCTACCTAAACAAGCCTCCTGAGGAGAAGAGAGCAAGCATCAAAGAGCAGCAGCTGGGCCTGGATATATATAAAAAGGATTTCAGGGAAAGAGCCAACCAAAAGAATATTCCGCTGAACAAGATAAGCTTTTTATGGAGGAATCATGTTACTGCGTCCCTCAACAGAAAAAAAGATTTCTTCTTCAGAGAAGCAAAGAAGAGGAATCTTACTAATACCTATCACTTATGGGAAGCCTATAGGCAGAGACTGCTGGCGCTATGAATGACCAGAGAGCCAGGGTAGCAAAGCAAAGGAGAGCAGGAAAAAAATGGACTTTGACAAATTCCTTGAAAAAGATATTATAGAGTTTCTGGATGAACAGTCGCAAAAAGTAGCTGAAAAAGCAGCTGGTCTTAGAGAGGAAGAGTTTGATATGTATGAGATAACCCAGGACTATACCAAGGACCTGCATGATGCCCTTAAAGAGGGAGACCTTAGAAAAGCCCAGAAAGTCTTTGAGGATGTCAAGGGCAGATACACCCGCGCACCTAACGGCTCACTGAGCAAGAAAAGGCTCTACACCATCATGGAGGAGATATATGAGAAGATAAAGGACTATGAAGAAAAAGAAGAAGGAAAAAAGGACCTGTTTGACACCATAAAGGAGTACGAGAAATCAGGCTTGTTCACCAAGCCAGAGGTGTTCAAGGCTAAAAAGTCAAAAAGCAGTGACCTTATCCTGGGAATTATCTCCAGAAAAGAGAAGGAGCTTGAAAAGCTCACCAGTAAAAAGGACCTGAATGCAGAGGACCTGAAAAAGGCCATCAAGGGATACAGGGAAATAAAAACCCTGGTAATGAAGATACCCAAGACCCATTCAGATGAGAAAGCAAAGGTCTTTGAATCCGCGCTCAGCTGGTACTACACCCTCAAGAAGCTAAAAGAGGAGTATAGGAAAAAAGAGGGAATAAGAGTGAGGAAAATGCTGAGCAGTGCAGGAGAAGCCAAGGAAAGGGTTCCTGTTGAGGAGGAACTGGGAAAAGTGAGAGGGATAAAGCACAGCATAGTTGAGTCCCACACCAAGATAGCCGATTACCTTAGGAAAAAGGAGCTGAGGAAAAGCATAGATGAGTACAGGCGCCTCAAAAAACTATGCGAGGCCTTCCCCAGGGAAATGGAAGAAGAAAAAACAGCCCTGCTTGCAGATGCACTCTCATTATATGAGAGCATAAAAAAACTCAAAGAAAGCCTTGAGAAGAGGAAATTCAGAGATATACATGAGAGACTGGAAGAGCGCAGTGAAGACGATGAAAAGGGCAGACTAAGAGAAAAGATTCAGAACAGGCTTGCAAAGGTAAGGGGTTTCCTTGCACAAAAGGATTCTGCCAGCGCAGGCAATGAGTACAACATCATAAAGGAGCTGTTCAACAAGTATCCCAACGAGCCAATTGAGGACAAGAAAAAACTCTACGATGAAATCCTGAAAGCCCATAGCGATATAAAACTGCTGGAGAATGATTTGAAGACCAAGAGCCCTGTCTATAAAACAACCATGGAGAAAGTAGGCGAGATTAAGAGGATTGTGCAGGAAGCGCACACCCTGCTTGACAGTGGGGTGTCAGACCAGTCAACCCATAAGATACTTGAAGCCAAGCACAAAGTGCAGATGCTCCCTGACGAGGCATTTGACGAAAAGTACAGCCTGCTCAAGGAAATAGAGAAACTAGAACACAAGCTGTTGTTTGTTAAGAACCTAAAGAATATCAATGCCCAGAATACAATATCAACCTAACAACACAGCACCTTAATGCTTACACCTAATTAAATACATAAATAAAATTAATAATTAAAAAAAATTTGAGAGTGGATAACCATGACCGAACTAATAAGAAAAACACCGGAGGAATTAGCAAGAAAAGAACTTATAGACAGGTACACTATCACAGTCAACAACATTGTTGTGGATATAAGCATCTATTCTGAGGAAGAAAGGGCAGTACCAGAGTACGTTGTCTCAATAACCAACATCAGTGATGCAACAAAGATTATCCTGGAAAAGATAAGGCAGGAGTTCATATCCAAGATGAATCTTGAGGAGATAGAGAGCCTTGAGCAGAATGAGCTCATCAACATCAGGCAGAGATTCAAAGGAGAAATCAAGAGGCTCATCCACAAGTACTTTCCAAAGGCAGACGACAAAACCACCAACATGCTCATAAATTATCTCATAGAAGAGAACCTTGGGCTCGGAAAGATAGAGATTCTCCTGCAGGACCCGGCACTAGAAGAGATAGTTATTAACAACCACAAAGAGCCGGTGTGGATTTACCACAGAAAGCACGGGTGGCTCATAACCAATATCAAGATAGTAACCGAGGCAAGGATAAGGCACTTCTCAACAATGATAGGAAGGGATGTTGGAAAAGAGATAACCAACCTCAATCCCCTGATGGACGCCCACCTCTTGACAGGAGACAGGGTCAATGCAACCCTGGGACCTATAAGCACCAAGGGCAACACCATTACTATAAGAAAATTCTCCCAGGACCCATGGACCATCACCAAGTTCATCCAGGACAATGTGCTGAGCTATGAAGCATCAGCCATGATATGGATCGCAGTGCAGAATGAGCTTAGCGTAATCATTAGCGGAGGAACAGGAAGCGGAAAGACCAGCATGCTTAATGTTATCAGCAACTTCTTCCCTCCCAACCAGAGGATTATAAGCATAGAGGACACAAGGGAGATCACCCTGCCGGAGAGCCTGCACTGGGTACCCCTGGAGACCAGGCTGCCCAACCCAGAGGGAAAGGGAGGGGTCACCATGCTTGACCTCCTAGTGAACAGCCTTAGGATGAGGCCTGACAGGATAATTGTGGGAGAGATAAGAAGAAAGAGAGAAGCAGAGGTTCTCCTGGAAGCAATGCACACTGGACACTCAGTATATGCAACCCTTCACGCTAATAATTCAGACGAGGTTATCACCAGGCTGACCAACCCTCCAATAGGGATTCCAAAGCCAATGATAGCCGCACTCTCCATGCTGGTGATCCAGAACAGGAACAGGAGAACAGGAAAGAGAAGAACCCTGCAGGTCGCAGAGATAACCCCTACAGGAGACCCACATATCCTGATAAAGCTTAATGTAACCAAGGATTCACTTGAGCAGGTTGCCAAGTCTGAGACCATGATGGAAAGGCTTAAGCTGTACACCGGCATGGCTGACGAGGAAATAGCCACAGACCTAAAAGAAAAGATTAGAATTCTCCAGTGGCTGGTTAGAAAACAGATTTTTGATGTTAACCAGATAGGACTCATAGTCGCAAAGTACTACATGGGAACCTTAAGAATGGATTAAGAATGGAGTGAGATAACAAAAAATCAAAAAATGCCTCCTTATGTAAAAAAGAAAAGCACAGCACTATTCAAGAAAAAGCTGAGAATCGCAGGTATTAAGAAGAGCCCGAAGGAATTCTTAGGCCAGTGCATGCGAAGCGCCCTCCTGGTAGGAATCCTAATGGCAGTCTTCACATTCTTCCTGGTGCAAAAAAATGATATGCCCCTTATCATTATTCCCCTTGCGGGTTTTGTATTCTTTTTCTTGTCATACACAATCCTGCTCAAAACAGTTGATACAAAGATAAGCAAGAAAGCCAAAAAGATTGACAAGGATGTATTGTTCGCAGGCAGGTTCCTGCTCATAAAGATAAACTCAGGAAAACCCCTGATTAATTCGCTCGTTGATGCCAGCAAGAGTTACGGGGTTGCAAACACCTATTTCAAGGACATAGTCAGGAGCATAGACCTGGGAACTCCTCTGGAAGAAGCCCTTGAAAGGGCAATGGATGAGTGCCCTTCAAAAAAGATGAAGAGAGTTCTCTTCCAGATAAACAGCGCTCTTAGGATTGGCATAGATGTTAGCATGAACTTGGACGCAGTGCTTGATGAGATATCAAATGAACAGCTTGTAGAAATCCAGAGGTATGGTAAAAAACTGAACAGCCTTACCCTCTTCTACATGCTGCTGGCAGTTGTTCTTCCAAGCCTGGGCATGACCATGTTCGTGATTGTTGCAGGACTGGTCTCCCTTGAGGTGGGCCCCTCAACCTTTTTTGTGTTTGCATTTTTCCTCTTACTAATAGAGCTCATGTTCCTAACCTTATTCAAGAGCATAAGACCAAACGTGAATATATAAGATACAATAAGATATAAGACACATAAAATAAAATATAACATAAATAAAACATAAAGAACATAAAACGAGCTATGAGCCAAGATGAGCCTTTTATACCTTGAGGAATTTGGAAAAGCATTTTTGCCCAGGAAGCTGAGACCCGGGCTTAGCAAGTACCTTGGAAAGGCAGGAATAGATGTTGTGCCTTACAAATTCTTCGGAGCCCTCTTCTGGATTAGTGCCCTCATCACCTACTTTATATATGTTCCTGGCCTCTATCCTATTATAAAAGAAAACCCTCTCCATCTCTTCTTCATTATCACCTTTGTATCCTGGTTCTTGATACAAGTCATAGTTGCAATCCTGATAATCCTGGTTATTTACTTCTATCTGAACATAAAGATTTACAAGAGAACCAAGATATTAGAGGACCTGCTTCCAGACTACCTTGGCCTTGTATCAACCAACCTTAAGGGAGGCATGACCTTTGAGAAATCACTCTGGGCTGCTGTCAAGCCAGAGTTCGGAATCCTGTCAGAAGAGATAGGGCTGGTGAGCAAAAGGGTTGCAACTGGTAATGATGTGAGCGAATCCCTACAAGAGTTCTCTGACAAATACAAATCCCCTATCCTAAGAAGAAGCATTGACCTCCTGCAGGGAGAGCTAATGAGTGGAGGCGTGATCTCGGGAGTTATCGACAGCATTGTGGTCAACCTCAAGAAGACCAAGGCCTTAAGGCAGGAGATGGTAGCAGCCACTCTTACTTATATGATATTCATGGCAGCAATAGTGGTAGCAATAATGCCTGCCTTGTTCGCGCTTTCAAAGCAGCTGCTCACAATAATCTTAAAATTTGGTTCAAGGGTGAGTAGCAGCTTTGCGGAGGGTTCAACAAACATGTTCCAGTTCTCAATAGCAAACATTGACCCATACCACTTCCAGCTATTCTCAGTAGCAGCCATTAGCATAATAGCAATCTTTTCATCCATGATTATAAGTACAATAGAGAAGGGTGATATCAAGGGAGGCATCAAGTTCATCCCTATGTTCCTGGTTGGCGCCCTGTTCATGTACTTCGTACTCTCAGTTGTCATCTCCTCCCTGCTTGGAGGGGTGATAATGTAGGGCTAATGCCGGAATATTAAACAAAAATTATAAAAAAGCAAAAACTTTATATAAATAAAACACAAAAAAAGCAATAAAGAAGCAATATTAAGGTAATCAAGCAGAGTTTATACAATAATTGTCAGATGCACAATATATTGTAAGTCCACAAAGAGGTGATTCCATGAGAAAAGGACAAGCAGCACTAGAATTCCTAACAACATATGGCTGGGCATTTCTTGTTATTCTAGTGATGATAGGAGCCCTAGCATACTTCGGAGTACTAAACCCAGGCGGATTGTTGCCATCAAGATGCACCTTTAGCCCAGAGATTGCCTGTTTGGAGCACAGGATAACTGCAAATCCTACCAATACCCTGGAGTTCAGATTCAGGAACAATGTAGGGCAGATGGCTGTGTTTAACTTTACTGCCACAGAAGTAGCAGCTGATATCACTGTCGCATGTGAGAACTCTACTGCAGGAAGCAATTTTGGCTTGAAAGCAGGAAGAACAGCCAGTGTACTCTGCGACTTCTCACTAACAGCAGCAAACTTTGCAGACGGCGACAAGATAAAGTTTGAGATATCATCTGACTTTACCAAGGCAGGAGGGAGCTACAGCAACCCTGCTAAGGGCGAGGTTTATGGAGAAGCACAAACATAGTTACATACTTACCTTAACTTTATAAAATATTAAAAAATATTTAAGAATTAAAAGAAAATTGTGAGGTGAAAGAAATATGAAAAGAGGACAAGCAGCACTAGAATTCCTAACAACATATGGCTGGGCATTCATAGTGATACTAGTGATGATAGGAGCCCTAGCATACTTCGGAGTGCTAAATCCTGGAAGAGCCCTACCCTCAAGGTGCCTGGTGGAAGCAGGATTTTCATGCAAGGATTTCATCATAAGAAGCGACCAGGTAGAGATTCTGCTAGTGAACAAGAAGGGAGAAGGGTTAACTCTGTACAATGACATGACAATAACATCAGATGCAGGAGACCCTGACGAGGCCACATGTACTGTCTCTGGAGGTCTAGCAGACCAGGTGATTAACATCACCTGCCCAAACGCTAACTTCACGAATGCCCTAGGCGACAAGGTAAAGGTAGAGTTTTCAATTAACTATACCTTATCCAAGGGAACCTACAGGCAGGCCTTCAGTGGAGAAGTCTTTGGACCAGTGCAGTAAAAGTAAAATTTTTTATTTATTCCTTTTACTTTGATTTGTATTAATTCTAGAGAGACAGATAGGTCAAAAAAGATGGTGAGACATAGAAAAGCACAGGCGGCCTTTGAATACCTATCAACCTACGGCTGGGCCATGCTCACCGCGCTCATAGCTATAGGAGCCCTGGCTTATTTCGGCTTTCTCAACCCCACCAATCTTCTGCCCAACAAGTGTGACTTTGGAACCCAGCTGGAGTGCGTTGATTACATGATTGAGAGCAACGGAGACATCAGCCTCATGTTCAGGAATAATTTCGGCAAGGGCATAGACATTCTAAGGGCTGACGGCATTGAGGTCCTTGTCCAGAATGTTAATGCTGACCCAGGCAGCCCCCTCACAATCCCTGCAGGAGCAAAGGGAGAGCTAACCATGACTCTGGACACTCCTTACAGAAGAAAGGCTGGTGAAAAGCAGGAAGTAGGCCTGATTATCAATTTTACCAGGTCTGGCGGGAGCTATCCCACACATAATATCTCAGGAAATGTGTTTGTTACAGTGCAATAAATCATTATAGCTACCTTATTCAGCAAGGTTAGCGTCAATTCGTGAGGGCATACCTCTGCTTAACAACCTTGCGCAACAGGGGGAAGCCCCATCCGGGGAGGTGGAGCCTTTGGAAAGGAAATGCGCAGCCCGAGCCGATGCTAACCATTATACAGGAAAAATAGCAAACTTTTTAAATAAAACATGCTTCTCCTCGAACTTGAAGGAGTTGTTCTAAGAGGATAAAACAGTTAGAAATCATCTTTTAAGCAACATAAGGATATAACAAGAATAAGAAGGATAAGAACATAAATAAGGTGGTGTTTGGTTATGAAAGAAAACGAGGTTTTGAATACCGGGACAACAACCCTGGGCTTGGTATGTAAGGAATGCCTTGTACTGGCAGCTGACAAGAGAGCAACAGCAGGCAATTTTATTGCCAACAAGAAGACTGAGAAGGTGATACCTATCAATGATAGTATGGCTCTTACAACCAGCGGAGTGGTTAGTGATATCCAGCTCTTGATAAAGCTGCTCAAAGCAGAGTTAAACCTAAAGACCATAAGGGTTGAGAGAGAGCCCAGTGTTAAGGAGGCTGCTAATCTGTTAACAAACATCATATACAACAATGTGAGAAAGATGAGCATGATACCAGGGATTACCCACTTCCTGCTTGGAGGATTTGACATCCAGCTAAGGCTTTATGACCTGTATGCTGACGGCAGTATAACAGAGGTTGATGATTTTGTAGCAAGCGGAAGCGGAAGCGTGATTGCCTATGGACTGCTGGAAGCCACTTACAAGAAGGACATGACAGAGGCAGAGGGTGTTGAGCTTGCCATAAAGGCTGTTAATTCTGCTATGCAGAGGGACTCTGCAAGCGGGGATGGTATTGATGTTTATGTGATTAACAGGTCAGGTATCAAGAAGGCAGCTCAGAAAAAGGTCAACACAAAGGCTGAGTAAACAAGAAAAAGATAAACAAAAAATATTCTTACTAAAAATCTGATTTTTCCATGATTATTGCTAAAATAAATCTACACGGCTATAAGGAGGTTACTTACTGTGTCTGAAATCATTGATGAAATACTAAAGCACCTGCCAAAAAACAAGGTGAGCGATGCTGTATTTGAAGGAGCAAATATTGTCCTGTACACCAAGAACAAGGACTTCTTCCTGGATGACAAAGGAATTGTCAAGGAAGTAGTTAACATGATAAAGAAGAGAATAGAGCTCAGACCAGACCCCAGCACATGCATGGAGCAGGAAAAGGCTGAGAAGATCATCAAAAAGATAATCACAGAGGAGGCAGGGATTGAGCAGATAATCTTTGACCCTCAGAGAAGCATTGTTATTATAGAGGTTCAGAAGCCCGGGCTGGCTATCGGCAAGCAGGGCGAGAATCTACAAGAGGTAAAAAAGCAGACTCTATGGGTGCCTCAGATTAAGAGGACTCCTGCCATCAGGAGCCAGATAATAGAGAATATCCGTGCTGTTCTTTACCAAAACAATGACTACAGGAGGAAGTTCCTGCACAAGACAGGGCAGAGGATTTACAATGGCTGGCTCAGAAGAGAGAAAAAAGAGGAATGGATAAGGATTAGTATGCTGGGAGGAGCAAGACAGGTTGGAAGGAGCTGCTACTTACTCCAGACGCCAGAGTCAAGGGTGCTGCTTGACTGCGGTATTGATGTTGCTAATGAGGACGAGGCATATCCCTACTTGGAGGCGCCTGAGTTCGATATCAAAGAGCTTGATGCAGTAATAATATCCCATGCTCATCTTGACCACTCAGGCCTGGTGCCCTACCTCTTCAAGTTTGGGTACAGGGGACCTGTTTACTGCACCCTGCCCACAAGGGATGTTATGAGCCTGCTCCAGCTGGACCTGGTTAAGATCCAGAGGAATGAAGCCAAAGAGCCCATCTATACAAGCGAGGAGATAAAAGAGATGGTAAAGCACACCATCTGCCTTGACTATGAAGAGGTCACTGACATCACACCCGACGTCAGGATTACCTTGTACAATGCAGGGCACATGCTTGGAAGCGCCCTGACGCACATCCACATAGGAAATGGGTTGCACAACATGGTGTACACAGCTGATGTCAAGTATGCAAAGACCAACATGCTAAGCCTGGCAGCCACTAATTTTCCAAGACTAGAAACCCTGATGATAGAATCCACTTATGGAGCAAAGGATAATGTTCTTCCGCCTAGCAGAGAGGCAGACGCAGAGCTGAGTGAGCATATCATTGAAACCATTAGTAAAAAAGGAAAAGTGCTCATGCCGGTATTGGGGAGTGGAAGAGCACAGGAAATCATTGTGTTACTTGACAAATTAATGCGCGAGGGCAAACTAAGCGATAAAATACCCATCTATATAGATGGAATGGTGTGGGACATCACTGCAATACACACTGCCTATCCAGAGTTCCTGAACAACACTGTGAGGCAGCAGATATTCCACAAGGATAGTAATCCCTTCCTGCGGGAGAATATCAAGAGGATTGGAAGCCCCAAGGAGAGAAAGCAGCTCATAGAAGAAAAAGGAGCCTGCATAATCCTGGCAACAAGCGGTATGCTTGTAGGAGGTCCTAGTGTCGAGTACTTAAGGAACCTTGCAGACAACCCAAAGAACTTATTAATATTCACTTGTTATCAAGGAGAGGGAAGCCTTGGCCGTAGGATTCAGCGCGGAGAAAGAGAGATTAACTATCAGAAAGGCAGCAAGGTAGAAACCGTCCCAATAAAGATGGACATTGAGAAGCTGGAGATAACAGGGCACAGTGACAGGAGGGAGCTGATGAGCTTTATCAACCACTGCAACCCAAGACCCAAGAAAGTGATTGTTGTGCACGGCGAGAGCAGCAAGTGCCTGGACCTGGCAAGAAGCATACACAAATCTGCAAGGATAGAGACCATAGCCCCAAGGAACCTTGATGTGCTGAGGTTGAAGTAGATTTAATTAAAAAAATAAAAAAAATTATTCTATGTTTTCTAGTTTTATATTCTGCTCAGCCATAAATTTTCTAGCGTAATCTTCTAAAACAAGTTTTTTCTCAAGCACTTTTCCTTTTTAATCTAGTTCAATAATATACTGACCAAGTGCAGTGTTACCTTTCCATTCTCCTTTATCATATAAAACACTAAATACCTTTGGTTTCCCATTAGACTTGTATGATACCCTAGCAGGAAAAAAAGACTTAACTAATCTTGTTTCTGGGAATTCAGTAGCAAATCCTGCTTTATGAAGTTCTTTTTCAACTATAGTGCTAATTTCTTTTCTATCCCTATCTTCAGCAGAATTAATTGCATTTTGAACTTTGTATAATATTTGGTTTAATTCTGCTTTAGAGTATTCTCTTGAAGAATATGCTCTAGGTTTTCTAGGCGGAGTTGTTCCTTCAGGTCCAAATAGCGATAAAAAATAACTATATACTGTTGGAATCTGAAATTGTTCCATGTTTGGTTCTTGCTTTTTCATTTTATTACCTCCAATTGATTTTGTCTTTACTTAACAGTAGTTATATAACTAGGGAAGTATATAAACTTTGGCGGTGGTGATTACCACCAAAACAATAAGTTTTATATATAAAAAAAGCAGAAAAAGAAATATGTATGAAGAGCTGCTCAGAGAACTAGGTCTAAGCCCGAATGAAGCAAGGATTTATGAAGCATTACTACATATAGGAGAAGCCTCTGTTCAGGATATCTCTCTGAAATCAAAAGTCCATAGAAGAAACGTTTATGATTCTCTGAGCAAACTCATGGAAAAAGGCCTTGCATCAGAAGTGTTTGTAAAGGGAGAGAAGAGATTCAAAGCAATAAATCCAAGAAGATTGCTAGAGTTGCTTAAAGAAAGAGAAGAAAAAGTTAACAAGGCCCTGCCAGAAATGCAGGCAAAATATACAGCTGTTGAAGAAAAAGAAGAAGCCTATTTTTATCGAGGAGTAGAAGGATTCAAGAACTATCTCCAAGACATTCTTGAGACAAAAGAAACAGTTTATTTTATTGGGGCAAAAGCTTTTTGGCTGGACCCAAGACTAAAACACTTCCTGCCAAGATTCCAAAGAGAAAGAAAAAGACTAGGCATAAAGTTCATGCACTTATTTGACTATGAGGTAAAAGAGCAGAAGCCAGAAATACTAAAGCTAGTAGGGAAACCATATAAGTTTCTGCCAAAGAAATACTCAAGCCCAACAGCCATTGATATTTTTGGAGATTATGTAGTGGCCTTTGTAGGTGTAAAACCAGGTGAATTATATGAGGAGCCAATACAGTTTGTTATGAAAAGCAGGAGGTTAGCAGATGGTTATAGGAAGTTTTTCCAGTTCCTATGGGACCACTGCGCAGAAGAATAACATTTATATAAACAACTTTCGAGAAATATAATAGATATAGAATATAAAATTATAATATAAAAATTAAAACAAAAAAGAGGTAAGCAACTTGGACCCAATATTCTTGAGCATAGGCCTTATTATCATTGTTGCAGGTGTTGGCGCCTATCTTGCACGGGCTTTGAGGCAGCCTCTTATCCCGGCTTACATACTCGTCGGTATTCTCCTTGGCCCTGTTCTCAAGATTATCACTGACAAAACAATTATCACTGCAATGTCAGAGATGGGAATCGCCTTTTTGCTGTTCAGCGTGGGGCTTGAGTTAAATCTTAAGAAGCTAAAGGATATTGGCAATGTTGCTACTGTTGGTGCACTTGTCCACATGGGCCTGTTGTTTGGTGCAAGCTATGCTGCCTTTAAAATATTAAAGTATAATAATCTTACAAGCATATATGTCGGTCTAATCCTGATGTTCTCAAGCACTCTTGTGATTGTCAAGCTCTTGTCTGACAAGAATGCCCTTGACACTCTGCACGGCAGGATTATCATCGGCATGCTCCTGATGCAGGATATTGTTGCTATTATTGCTCTCAGCATGCTTAATAGCATTGGGGAGCCAATGCTCGGCCCGGTTGTGCTCATGTTCCTAAAAGGCATCCTCATTTTCATTGTGGGATTAGCGCTTGCAAAGATAATCTTCACCAGTGTGTTCAAGTTTGCTGCTAAGAATGATGAGCTGCTCTTCCTCCTCGCAATCATGGTTATGTTTGTGTTTGCAATCATATACAACTACGTCGGCTTCAGCATAGTGATAGGTGCTTTTATTGCAGGCCTCCTCCTTGGAAGCCTTCCCTACAACCTTGAGATAATAGGCCAGATTAAGGGGATAAAGGACTTCTTTGCAGTCATCTTCTTTGTGAGCATAGGTCTAGAGCTCATCCCTGTGAGCCTGAGCAAGATAGCCCTTCCCTTGGGAGTAATGCTTGGCCTAACCCTGATAATCCTCCCCTTCATCACCCTGTTCATCCTCTCCTTATTTGGGTATAAAAAGAGAACAGCCTTCCTCACAAGCATTAGCCTGGCCCAGATATCAGAGTTCAGCCTTATCATTGTTGCTCTTGGCTTTAGCAAGGGTCATCTCAGTCCTGAGATTTTCAGCCTCACCATCCTGGTAGCTATCATCACCA
>CBFDDS010000002.1:0-20397 GCA_965603625.1 Candidatus Woesearchaeota archaeon | reverse complement strand
CTACCCTTGCATAAAGCTGTGTGGTTTTCAATGATTTATGCAACTACCTGAACCACACCCACAAGTGTGATATAACGAGCAGAGCAGGGAGAACAAGCTCAAAAGAGCAGTATGGGGTTATTTACAAGAAAGATATAGAGGTGCTTGGATTAACAGACTTTAATCCTGATACCCTAGACCGATGGGAAAGACCGCCTGTAGTTGTGAGTTTCAAGGTTGATGACTATGAGTTCTTAGCAACAAACATACATATAAGGCCAGACGATGTTGTGGAAGAACTGGAAGACCTAGAGATGCTGTACATGGTAAGCAGTGTGTCAACCAACAGAATCTGGCTCGGAGATTTCAATGCTGACTGCTCTTACTATGATGAGAACAACAAAACAGTGTTCAAGAATAAGTTCTGGGTTATAAGGGACTATGATGATACAGCAGTCTCAGGCAGGGACTGCGCATATGACAGGATAATACTAAACAGCAACATGGAGCAGGAATACATAAGGTATGGAATCTACAAGAACATAACTAGTGAGGTATCTGACCACTATCCTGTGTGGGTTGAGATTAAAGCGCAGGAAGTAGTGCCTTAAATGCTGCCTACAAGAAAGTATTTAAACTATTTCTAACTACAAACATTCATGGGAGTTGAGTGGTTTAGAAATGCTATTGTCTATCAGGTATTTATAGACAGGTTTGCCGGCTTTAAATCCACTGCTTGGAACAAGCCTGATTTCATGGGAGGGACTATAAGAGGAGTGATTGAAAAACTTCCCTACTTAAAGGAGCTAGGTGTGAATACTGTCTGGTTATCACCCTTCTATCAAGCCAGTGCTTATCATGGCTACCACATAACAGATTTCTTTAAAGTAGATCCTCATTTTGGAAACCTAGCAGATGTTAAGGAACTAATCAGAAAGACTCATAGATTAAAGATGAAGATAATAACAGACTTTGTTCCTAATCATTTATCTTACAAGCATCTCTATTTCCTAGACGCGCAGAAGAGCAAGAAGAGCAGGTACTACAAATGGTTTATCTTCAAGAAATGGCCTGATGACTATATGTGCTTTCTGAGTTATAAAGAAATACCCAAGATTAATCTAGATTATCCGCCTGCAAGAAACCATATAGTAAAAGCAGCCAAGTACTGGCTGAGTCTGGGTTTTGACGGCTATAGATTGGACCATGTGCTTGGACCCAAGCATTCCTTTTGGAAATACTTCAAGGATGTGATTAAAAAAGATTATCCAAATGCTGTACTGATAGGAGAGGCATGGATGTGGAAGATTAAACTAAAAGAACTAAAAACAATTAATCTCAAGAACAAATATTTTAAATGGTTGCTTGGCTCAGCTTCAGATGCTATGCTCAAGTCCTATGTAGGAGAGCTTGATGGAGTACTTGATTTTAAATTCCAGAGATTAGTAAGGAATTATATTGCTAAGAAAAGTTTTTTCAGGCCAGAAGGGTTGTTAAAATTAAAATTAAAGATTCATTTTGCAAAATACCCAAAAGATTTCTTTTTGCCAACATTTTTAGACAACCATGATATGAATCGCTTCTTATTTGATTGTGGAAATGACAAAGAAAGACTTAAAGAAGCAGTAAGAATACAGTATTCAATAACACATCCAATAATCATATATTATGGAACAGAAGTAGGAATGACACAGATGAAATCAACAGGAGATATTAAAGAACATGGAGACCTACAAGCAAGACAGCCCATGAAATGGAGGAACCAGGACAAGGAAGTATTAGAATTCTATAAGGAATTAAATAGAAAAAGGAAATCAAACAGAGAATAAACCATATTCTTCTCTACCCAAGCCCATCTTTGCTGCCTCTTTCACCTGCTTGCAGGGATCGTGTTTATGGGTTTCCTCAAAAATATCCTTTCCTTCTTGTTTTGCAACCAAGTCAACGCTTGCCTTGTCTATTGCAACAAGGTTATCAGATAATAGGACACCAACATCCCTGGCAATAATCTCTCCTGGGTCATCAAAGCAGTCGCAGTTCCTGGTGATGCTCCTGATGTCATTGACATAATAAACAGGCTTGCCCTTGAAAAAACTCAGAGCAGCAAAAGCAGCCTCTGCCATCAGCCTGTCAAAAGTAGAAGTGCAGGTGATAGCCTCGTTTGGACAGCTGTAAAAACAAGTAGAGCACCCGAGACAGGTGTTCTTATCAATAACCGCTTTATCCTCCATCTTTATGACCTTGAAAGGACATGCTTCAGCGCATATGCCACAGGCAGTGCAATCATCAGTGATATCAGGTATTCCTATGCTGTGCTGGTCCTCATTAGACTTAGGAGAAACACACCCCATAGCCAGGTTCTTGATAGCCCCTCCTACTGCACTGGCAGGATGACCCTTGACATGAGTCAACACCAGGAGAGCGTCTGCCTCTGAGTGCTCCTTAGAAACCTTTATATCCATGTGCTCAGTCTTGACAATAACATAATCATCAGAAATAATAATAGGACAGCCTATTTTCTCCTGCGTGTATCCATGACCTGCAGCTGTCTTCTCATACTTCCCCTTGGTATCCCTCTTGCCGGGATAGGCCACGGGCGTGTCATAAAGAAAAGGCTTACAACCAAATTTGTTAAGAATACCTACTGCTCGCTCTGCAAGCTCTGGCCTGAACATTCCCTTGCCATGGCCAAGATGAAGCTTGACAGCAACACTCATCCCCTTCTTGAAATCGGGTTTTAGTTCCTTCTCTAATAATTCCTCGAATTTGTTTGATTCAGCATCTTTGATGTAGTAGGCTTTGCTCATATTTTATTAATCCACTCTAAAAAAATCTTTTTTATCTCATCTAAATGCTCTTTATCCCTGAAAGTATGAGGCGCACCTTTTATTATGTGAATCTCTTTTTTACCAGGTAACTTATCATAAAAAATCTTCTGATGCTTAGGAGGTGTTCCAGGATCTTTTTCACCTACAATGAACAGAACAGGCATATTCAGCTTGTCAGCATCTTTCAGCAGATCATACTTCAATCTGTCTTCCATGTGAGACCACGGAAGTCTTTTTATGATTTTAGGGTTTGTTTCGCTCTTTTTAGTAAACCACCCTGTTTTTTTCCAATTTTCTATAGCCTCTTTTGGCCTTACTTCTATACTAAATTTGCCGGAAATAAATGATGAAATAGGAGCAAGAGCCTTAATTTCAGAAGGATTATTTTCAGCATAAAAAGAAGTGCAGAACCCCCCTAGACTATGCCCTGCAAGGCAGAAAGGCTCATGATACCAATCCTGCTTCTTTGCCCAAGCAATCACGTCTTCTAAATCTTCATAATAATTAGTAACAGTAGCATTCTCATAATTACCTCCACTCTCTCCATAAGCATTGGTTGTATCAAATCTCACGACAGAGTAGTCTTTTTCTTTAAAAGCATCTGCAAAAGTCTGTATGTGTGCCTGTTCTTTGAAGCCCCCGAGTCCATGCATCACAAAAGCTAATCCTTTTGGATTATTGGCTAATTCTACCAGCACAACGACTTTTTGTCCTTTTCTATTTTTTATTTCGGTTTTCATTTTTCAACCTCGTCTTAACAGCAGCCCATAAAATTGGCAATGCTATTGTTATGTCGCATATAACATCAGTGAACTTTGCCTTTTCATTCAGCTTTCCCCAGCTAATGCCCTCTCTTAGCTCTGCACCGCTGCTCCCTCCGGGCTCAGGCCGGTCCATGGTTATCTGGACACCATACTCTGCTCCCTTGCCGAGCTGTAATGCCTGCTGCACATAATTCTTAGGAACACCGCCTCCGAGATAGATAAAGCCTGACTTCTTAGCACTCCAGGTGAGGTCAAGCATGTCTTTCAGGTCATCAAAGGCCTGCACATCAATCTTCTTGTTCTTTGCAAGATGCCCCCATATCATCAAGCCAATGCCAGAGTCAGCAATAGCAGGACAGAATAGGTTAATCTTTTTTTCATAGCAGGTTCTTAGCAGTGAAGGCTTGTCCTTGGGAGCCAGGCTTCCCAGCTTATATAAGAATTCTCTGATGCTCATCCTCTCATTGAACAGTTTATCAAAGTTCTTTGTAAAGAAATCCTCTAACCCCTCATAAACCTTGTTGGGCATGAAAGAATCATACATCCTGTCAATGCCCTTCTTGTTAAGAACAGAATCATCAACCCTTGCAGTGCCCTTGTAGTGATGATAGCCAAGAGCCTCTACCAGGTCATGGGTGAGCATCGCCCCTGTGGTCACAAAGGCCTTTACTCTTCCTGTGCTGAGAATATCAATCAAAACATTCCTCATGCCCCCAGGTATAAGAGCGCCAGCTGCTCCAAAAAAGATAGAGCATTCCTGGTCATTGAACATATCAGTGATTATGTCAGCTGCTCTTGATATCCTGCCAGAGCCCATAACTCCAGCCTTAGACATATTCCTGAGTAGCTCATCAGCAGAAACACCCTTCTCTACCTTGAACTGCTCTACTTTGTGTAAATCTTTTAAATTTTCAGTCATAAAACTAAGGAGAAAGCAGGGGTTTATAAAAATTATTATAAGGAAAATAATAGCAAGCTTTAAAAACCCTATACTCTTTCTCGGAAAATATCAAGATTAAAAAATAAGTTGCGAGGTGTTATGCATGACTGTAATCGGTTTCAGCTTTACAAAAATGCTTATTGAGAAGAAGAGCCCTGTTAAGGGCAAGGTTAGTATTAATAATAATGTTGGAATAAGGGATGTTGAGGAGACCAAGCTCAACATCAACACCACTAAAAAGGCCTTGAAGCTTGACTTTGAGTTCACATCCATATATGAGCCCAACATTGGAAAGATTCTGCTAACAGGAGAGGTTGTCTACCTGATAGACAAGGACAAGGCTGCAGATGTTGTTAAGAACTGGAAAAAGAACAAGAAGATGGAAAAGGACATGATGACCAACATCCTTAACAATGTCTTAGCCAAGTGCAATGTCCAGGCCCTGATACTAAGCAAGGACATGAACATGCCTCCACCCATACCTCTACCCAAGGTTGGGGAGAGCAAGAAAAAGTAATTTTTTCCTCTAATATTTATTTCTTACAATACAAAACTATATAAATACTGCTCTATTTCACCGAGAAGAAGAAAATGCCTAAGGATATCAAGTTAAAGGTTGTTGAGGCAATCCAGGAAGATGTGAACAAGGGTATTGTTAGGATAGACAGCCAATTCTTGAAACAAATAGATGTAAGACCTGGCAGTATTGTTGAGATTAAGGGTGAGAGAAGCACTGTTGGGATTGCTGACAGAGCCCTGCCTGGTGACATGAGCCTGAACATTGTGAGGACAGACCCTCTTATCAGGAGGAATGCCAAGACCAGCATTGGCGACTTTGTTACTATCAATAAGGCTGATGTTAAGGAGGCCAAGGCAGTCACTATTGCTCCTGCAAGAGAGGGAATCATGGTTAAGGCCAACCCTGCTATTTTCAAGCAGGGACTCCTGGGAAGAGCTGTTGTTAAGGGGGATATTGTGTCTCTTGGCGGTACCAGGAGGAGGAAGAACACAATGGAGGGACATCCCTTTTTTGAGGAGATGTTCAGCATGCTTAATGAGACCACAACTGGCTTTGGTCTTGGAGACCTCAAGTTTGTGGTTGTTCAGTGCGAGCCCAAGCAGGCAGTTCTAATCACAGAGAACACCCAGGTAAACTTTAGCCCAAAGGCTGTTGATGTGATAGAGGAAAGGGCTACTGATGTGACCTATGAGGATATAGGCGGCTTGAGTGAGGAGCTAAAAAAGGTTAGAGAGATGATAGAGCTTCCATTAAAGCATCCTGAGATTTTTGAAAAGCTGGGAGTAGACGCTCCTAAAGGGGTGCTCTTGCACGGGCCGCCAGGAACAGGAAAAACTTTGCTGGCAAAGGCAGTAGCCAATGAAACAAATGCTAATTTCATGCTTATCAACGGCCCTGAGATTATGAGTAAATACTATGGCCAGTCAGAGGAGAATCTTAGGAAGAAGTTTGAGGAAGCAGAGAAGAATGCTCCTTCTATTCTATTCATTGATGAGATTGATGCTATTGCCTCTAAGAGAGAGGAGAGCAAAGGAGAGGTTGAGAGAAGAGTGGTTGCCCAGCTGCTCGCAATAATGGACGGATTGCAGGCAAGAGGCAAGGTTATTGTTATAGCAGCCACTAATATTCCAAATGTGTTAGACCCTGCTCTGAGAAGACCAGGCAGGTTTGACAGGGAGATAGAGATTAATGTTCCCAATGAGACCGGAAGATTCACAATATTAAAGATTCACACCAGGAATATGCCCCTGGACAAAAATGTTGAGCTGAAAAAGCTTGCACAAATCACGCATGGATTTGTAGGAGCAGACCTTGCAAGCCTTGCAAGAGAGGCAGCCATGACTGTCCTGAGGCGCGTTGTTGGTGATACCAAGATAAAAGAAGGAGAACCCATACCTCAGGAAATCCTTGAGAAGCTTATACTCAAGCCATCTGACTTCAGAGAAGCCCTAAAGGTTGTAAGGCCAAGCGCATTAAGAGAAGTGCTCATAGAGCTTCCTGATGTTAAATGGGAGGACATAGGCGGCTTGGCTGATGTTAAGCAAGAGCTAATCGAGGCTGTTGAGTGGCCTCTGAAGAACAAACAGCACTTTGCAAGACTGGGAGTTAAACCTCCTAAAGGAGTTCTACTTTACGGAGCCCCTGGCACAGGTAAAACCCTGCTGGCAAAGGCAGTTGCCAATGAGTCAGAGGCAAACTTTATCCTGGTCAAAGGCCCAGAGCTCCTGAGCAAATGGGTTGGTGAGAGTGAGAAGGCAGTCAGAAAGGTGTTTGAGAAAGCCAGGCAAACCAGCCCTACAATCATCTTCTTTGACGAGATAGACGCTATTGCTCCCAGGAGAGGAGCCGGAAGCGAGGACAGCCATGTAACAGAGAGAGTGGTTAACCAACTGCTCACAGAGATGGACGGCTTGCAAGAGCTCACTGATATTGTTATTGTTGGTGCTACCAACAGGCCTGACATCCTAGACACTTCTCTGCTAAGGCCAGGCAGGTTTGATAGGATTATATTAACTCCTGTGCCTGATAAAAGAACCAGGAAAGAGATTTTCAAGGTGCACACCAAGGGAATGCCTCTTGACAAGGATGTGAATGTTGGCGAACTGGTTGAGAAGACAGATGGATATGTAGGAGCAGACATCGAGAGCATTGCAAGGGAAGCAGCCATCTTTGCCCTCAGAGAGGACATGAAGGCCAAGACCATCAAGATGAATCACTTTGAGAAAGCCCTTGAAAAGGTGAAGCCATCAGCCACCAAGGACGTAGCAGAGGCCTACAAAGAGCTTGAGAAGACGTTCAGGGCAGCCCGCGGCAAGGAGATGAGGGATCAAAGGCCAAGCTATTACGGCTAAGTGAATTCTTCTTTTTCTATTATTATAAGAAAATATTTATAATAGTTAATTTATGATAGTGGATATGAAAAAATTATTGCTAGTACTAATTTTAGTCTTCTTCCTATTACCTATGTTTACAAGTGCAGCTTGCGATGTTGAAGGAGATATTAACGGTGACTACTATGTAACCATTGATGACTTAATACTTGTAGCTATTGACTTTGGCAAGACATCAGGATTTTTTTACAGAGTAGATACTGACAACAATACTGTTATCGATATTTTTGATGTAGTATATGTTGCGAGTAGATTTGGATCTTTGTTCACATGTCCGAGTTCAATCTCTCTTCGCTCTAATCCTTCTTCAGGGAGCACGAATACGACTGTAAACATACCTATTTTGGTAAACAATACCAACCAATCAATAACTGCTTATGGACTGGATATAACCTATAACAATACCATGTTACAGTATCAGAGTTTCAACAAAGGGAATTTAACAATTGACTGGTTCACAGTGGACGGAAATGAAATAAGCCCAGGCAACGTAAGTGCTGGCGGATTCGCAGGCGCAGGAACTCCAGTTCCTCTGAACAGTAGAGGGAGTATAGCTATAGCCTCCTTTGTTGTTAATTGCACCGGGTGTTCAAGCGGTCAGCAGAGTCAAATCTGTATCCATAGCTATGTGGATGATATTGCGAACATAACACCAGAGCCTTCCTGCACGCAGTTTACGTTTAATTCTTCGCCCACACCTCCGAATTCAATATCTCTTCTCCCTAATCCTTCTTCAGGGAGCACGAATACGATTGTAAACGTTTCTATTTCGGTAGACAACAATGAGCAAGTAATAACGGCTTTTGGACTGGATATAGCCTATAACAATACCATGTTACAGTATCAGAGTTTCACCAGAGTGAATTTAACAAGTGACTGGTTCGCAGTGGATGGGAATGAAATAAGCCCAGGCAACGTAAGGGCTGGCGGGTTTGCAGGCGCAGGAAGTCCAGTTCCTTTGAACAGTACAGGGAGTATAGCTATAGCCTCCTTTAATGTTACTTGCCTTGGGTGTTCAAGCGGTCAGCAGAGTCAAATCTGTATCCATAGCTATGTGGACCATATTGAGAATATGACACCAGAGCCTTCCTGCACGCAGTTTACGTTTAATTAATATATAAAAAAGGCCAACATTCAATTATGAAGAAGATTTTTATCCCACTAATTTTAATTTTCTTTCTCCCCTTTCTCTTATCTGTTTGGAACCTTGAACTTGCTAGCCAGCATTGGGGAGAATGCAAGAACAGTTACAAGGGCTATGATTCCCACGATTATGAACAAGCTGCCCGTTCCAAAAGCCACTGCTATGAATCCTGAGATTATTGAGAAGATTAAGTAGCCGAACCTTGCGAGTGAGTTGTAGGAGCCTAAAACCATTCCCTCCATCTTCTTTCTCTCACCTATCTCAGACATAAAGGTCCAGGCTGATATATTCCAGAAAGCAAGAGCCAAACCCTCTGCCACCAGCACAATAAGCAAGGCAATATAGGATCTGGTGAAACCCGCCAATATGAAAAGGATAGAGGCTACTATCACAGAAATAATCACTATGTTCCTGCTTCCCTTCTTATCAACTATCTTGCCAGCAACACCTTGCAACAAGGCCATCACCCCTCTCAGAGCAAAGAGGATGCCTACTTCTTTGTATCCAGCGCCGAACTCAATCACCAGCAAAGGCACGAAAATACTCATAACTGGTATTCTTGTGTGCATTGATATGCCAATGAAGGCCATGGCTCTGAGCTTTTTCTCCTTCCAGAACTTCTTGAGCGCACACAAAGGGTTGAAGTCCTGCTTCTTAATAATCGGCTTATGGTGACTCCTCCAGAGCACCAGCCAGATAAGAAGAAGAGCCAGGCCAATAGCAGATATCAGAAAGGGGAATCTTATGAAGAAGATGCCTGCAAGAAACGGCCCTACCAAAGAACCAACCAAGGCACCAGCCTCTGTAAAACTAAGGAAGACTCCTGCCTTTGAGCCCCTCTCCTGATGCTTAAGCTTGTCCTCCACCTTGGCAAGGGTGATTAAGCCCACCATGCTCCAGGCAATGCCTGCCAGAACCCTGGCGATTATAATAGAAGCCAGGCTTGGAGGCCATAAATAAAGAATTACCCCCAACAACTGGGCGAGTATTCCAAAATATATTATCCTCTTCCTGCCAACATCATCAGAGAGCATACCTACAACAGGTGAAACTATTATGATTACCAACGGAAAAAAGGCAAAGATGATCCCCAACATCTCCTCGCCAATGCCAAGCTCTGTGAAGTATAGCGAGAGCAGGGGAAAGAACAGGTAGTACAGGAAGCCGAACAAAGTACTCACAAGAGTCGCTATTAATATCTCACTCTTCTTTATTCCTAACATAATAAGCATTCTTAACAAAAGGATTTAAATAATTTTTTAGTAATAAACAAGATTAACAACAAACTTTATATAATACAATACTTCTAACAAGTTGATAAGGGTGATACCGAGGTGAAAATAAATGGTTAGCAAAAGGACTAAAGCAATCGTTGGAGCAGCTGCAGCTGCAGCAGCAATAGCAGGACTGATTTATGGAGCTAAGAAGCTGCATGAGAAGGGCTATGATAAAAAGGCTGTTAAGGCACTGAAGGACTACTCTAAGAAGCTCAAAGCAGAGGCTATTAAGCTTGAGAGGAAGGCAAAGAAGCAGCTCAAGACAACAAAAAAGGCTCCTGCAAAGAGAAAAAAGACCACCAGGAAGAGAACAACCAGGAAAAGAACAGCAAAAAAGAAAAGATAAACTCTTTATTCATTTCAATTGAAAATGTTCAAGCAAGGCGAGCTAGTAGAGATTAGCACAAGCACCCAGGTATTCAAGGGTGTTTTTATCAAGGAGGAAAAGGATTTCTTGGTAATAAAACTCGGTAGCGGGTACAATATTGGGGTTGCTAAGAGGAATATTAAGAGCAAGAAGAGCACAGGCAGAGTAAGCCCTCCAAAAGAAGAGGCAAAAAAAGAAAAGCCCAACCCAAAGCTTCCCTTGATCTCCATACTCCACACAGGAGGAACCATTGCCAGCAAAGTGGATTATTCTACAGGAGCAGTTATTGCCAAGTTCACAGAGGCAGATATTCTAAGACTCTTCCCTGAGATAAAGGAGCTTGCAAACATCAAGAGCACGCTTGTAAGGAACATGCAGTCAGAGATGATAAGGTTTGCTCATTATAATATATTAGCAAGGGCTGTTAAGCAGGAAGCAGAGAAAGGAGCAGACGGAATCATACTCACCCAGGGAACAGACACCATACCTTATACATCAACAGCGCTTGCCTTTGCACTTGAGGGTATAGGAATCCCTGTTATAATCGTGGGAAGCCAGAGGAGCAGTGACAGGGGAAGCACTGATTCTGCTATGAACCTGCTCTCAGCAGTGCACTTCATGGTTAAATCGGATTTTTCAGGTGTGGCTATCTGCATGCATGAGAATCCAGAGGACGAGACCTGCCTAGTCCTGCCTGCCTGCAAGACCAGAAAGATGCACACCTCAAGAAGAGATGCCTTCAGGCCAATCAATGCCCTGCCAATAGCAAGGATTAATGTGAAAAAGAAAAAGATTGAGTTCATATCAGAGTACGCAAAAAAGGATAAGAAAAAAAAGATAAACCTCAAGCTGTTCAATGAGAAGCTCAAAGTAGGGCTTGTAAAGCCCCACATACAAATGTTTGCCTCAGAAATCCTCACCTATAAGCACTTTGACGGCTTAGTGATAGAATTACTAGGCATAGGGCATGTTCCCAGCATGAAGGTTGATGAGTTCACAAAGGAGAATGAGAAAATCATGAAGGCAATAGAGCACGTGGCTAAAAGAATGCCTGTGGTTGTTGCTCCCCAGACAATCTACGGCAGAATCAACATGAATATATACACTCCTGGAAGACAGTTGATGGATGCCGGGGTTATCGGCAATTACACTGACATGACCCCAGAGACAGCCTTCATAAAGCTGGCATGGCTGCTCAGCAACTACAAGAAGAGAGAAGAGATAAAAGAGCTGTTTGAGAAGAACCTGCGCGGCGAGATTTCTGATAGAAGCGAGAAAGAGCACTTCTTGATATAATTGAGATAATTTATAACAATATTAACATATAACAATATGATTACAATCAAAGATTTGTTAAATAAGATTAAGTGGGATAAGAATCTTAATCCAAGGGATTACACCCTCTACTATCTGGACAGGATTACCAAAACCTTAAAAAGGATAAGGTATTCTGACATCAAGAAGATAGAAGGGAACTTTATTGTTATTCAAAGAAGAGGGGAAGAAACACAGCTTCCTCTGCACAGGATTAGAAGGGTGGAGAAGAAAGGTGCAGTGGTATGGCGTCGCTAAACTACAACGAGCTCGGCCTCAAGTGCGGTATAGAGATTCATCAGCAGCTGGAAGGCAAGAAATTATTCTGCGAGTGCCGCACAGAGATTAGAAAGGGCAGTCCTGACTTCAAGGTTATCAGAAGGCTGAGAGCCAGTGCTGGAGAAGAAGGCAGGATTGACCAGGCTGCTCTTTACGAGCAGAAGAAGCAGAAATACTTTGTGTATCGCGGATACAATGATATCACCTGTGATGTTGAGCTTGACGAGGAACCGCCTCATCCTGTCAACCAGGAAGCCCTGAAAGCAGTTCTGCAGGTTGCCAAGATGCTTAACTGCGAGATTGTCGATGAAATCCAGGTTATGAGAAAGACTGTTATCGACGGCTCAAACACATCAGGTTTTCAGAGAACCATGCTTGTGGGAGTGAATGGATTTGTAAAGGTTAATGGAAGAAGGATTGGTGTTGAGAGTGTGTGCCTTGAAGAAGAGGCCTGCCAGATTGTAGAAAGAACCAGTGATTATGATGTCTATAACCTGTCAAGGCTGGGAATCCCACTGGTTGAAATAGCAACAGGACCTGATATCAAGACCCCTGAGGAAGCAAAAGAAGCAGCGTCAAAGATAGGCATGATTCTCAGAAGCACGGGCAAGTGCAAGAGAGGGATTGGAAGCATTAGGCAGGATGTTAACCTCAGCATTAAGGGAGGTGCGAGGGCTGAGATAAAAGGCTTCCAGGAGTACAAGAGCATTCCTAAAATCATGGACTATGAGATTGAGAGGCAGTTAAAACTCATAAAGCAGGGCAAGAAGCCCAAGGAGGAAGTCCGCAAGGCAGAGCCTGACATGAAAACCAGTTATCTAAGGCCAATGCCAGGCATGGACAGGATGTATCCTGAGACTGACCTCCCTCCTATCAAGCCTGATGCTAGTGGTATAAAAGCTGTTAAGACAATTGAGGAAAAAACAAATGACATTATAAAAAAATATAATATCAGCGATGATTTAGCAAAAAAAATAGTAAGAAAAGACATTGACTTTGTTAAATTTGTAGAACCATATAAGAATGTAAAACCTCAGTTTATTGCTGAAACACTTATACTTAGACCAAAAGAAATAGAAAAAGAGACAAAAAAAGAGTTTGATATATTTGAACATGAAAATGAAGTTCAGGACCTCTTCTATAAAATTAATGAAGGAGAATTAACTGTGGGTTCAGCCGCACCAATACTTACTGACATTGCAGAAGGAAAAAAATACAAGCCAGAACAGTACAAAGGCGTGAGTGATGAAGACCTTGAGAAAGAGATAGCAGCGCTTGTCAAGAAGAACCCAAGCGCACCGGTTAAGGCCCTGATGGGCATGCTCATGGCAAAACACAGAGGAAAGATTGACGGCAGAAAAGCAATGGAGCTTCTCAAGAAGCATAAGAAGGAATAGAGAACCATGATATATCGTAGAATTCTTTTTCAAGAGCCTGGTCTTAAGGAGTTAAGAAAAGAATATACAATGATAGATATGCATGTCCATTCCAAGTACTCCCATGATACATACACCCCTGTCAAAAGCATTTTAAAGAAAGCAGGAAAGCTAGGCATAGGGGTTGTTATATCTGACCACATAAGAGCAGAGGGCTCCCTCGAGGCCTGCAAGCAGAAAAGGGTTGTTACAATACCAGCTATTGAGGTTAACAGCAAGGAAAACAAAGAGATACTCCTCTACTTCTACTCAAGCAAGGACTTAGAAGAATTTTATGAAAAACATGTAAAAAATAATCGCCTGCCAAGAAAGGACCCTAAGACTAACTTGACAAAAGCAATTAGGAGTGTTAGAGTAAAAATGAGGATGGAGGATGTTGTTGAAAAAGCTGATAAGTATTACTGCCTTAAGTGCATACCCCACCCATATACCTACCCTCCTAGAAGAAGCCACAGGTTCTTTGCAAGAAGAAAAGGAATCCTGAAAAAGATTGGTGCAATAGAGGCGATGAATGCCTCTATGTTTCCAAGGATGAACAGACAGGCACTTAAATGGGCTGAAAAAACAGGCAAGGCAGTTACAGGCGGAAGCGATGCTCACCTGCTGAGAGAAGTAGGCCATGTTGTTGTTGCGTGCAAGGCTCACACTGGCGAGGAGTTTCTTGATTGTATTAGAAAAAAGAAGAACCTGGTTATTGGCAGCGAGATCAAATTCTCAAAAGTAGCAAAAGAATTTATGAAAACAGTCAAGATGAAGAAGAGCAAGTACATGAATAATAATTCTTACTGATTACATAAATTTATAATTTATAGCAATTTTTTCTTTAAATACAAATAATTAGCGCACCAGAGCATGCTGTCGTCTGTGTAGTAGAGCAAGGTGCTGAAAGGATTTCCATTCCGATCATACACCTCTAAGAAGTTCTTGTGCTTTAGTATCTGTTTTTTGTACTGGTTAAGATATTTCCTCGCAAGTCTCTTGTCAACCATGGCAGCCACTCTTATGTATATCATACCCACGTGAACCCAGATTGTATCTCTCTCATAGTTGCCTGCAATGAATTCAGGGTATATCATCTTGTGCTCCTTAAAGCGCCGGGGATTGTATTTGAGAGGAAAGGGCCTGTCGAGCCCCTCTTTTCTAATGGCATCAAGGGCTTTTCTCATAATTCTTTTGTCTGTTATAAGGCCTGACCAGAAAGGCAGTACATTTGCGTCGCCAGAGATAATATCGTGGCCAGACAGGTCATCATAAAAATAGTGCTTATTCCAGAAGTTGTCCAGAATCAGTTTTTTATAGTTGTACTTTGCAAAAGGGTTTTTTAGCTGCCTGAAAGCCTTTAGGTCATTGGCAAGCATTGCTGTCATAACATTGTCATAGCAGGAGCTCTTTCTTTCAGAAAAGTCCTTCATAGAACTAAAGTATTTGTCCTTTCTCACAAGCCCTGTTTTTTTATCAATAACAAGGTCATAGTATCTTTTTATCTCTTTGTTAAGAAAAGCCTTGTACTTCTTTACTAATTTATTTGCCTTTGCAAGCTTCAGGCTTCTAATAAGAAAGGCAAGTGCATCAGGAGAGTACCTGTTAAAGGGAAAAGTAAAGGGCTTGCCCTTTGGATTAATTGCCTGTTTTATTTCTCCATGCTTCCTGTAAATGCCAAGAGCATAATCAAGGGTGTTAATAACCCTTCTTCTATGACCTAGCTCCAGGAGCGCCTCTGTGCACCACCCAAAATCCCTTGCATAGAACAAACAGAAGTGGCTGTTGCTAACCATGAAATACTTTTTCTCCTTGTTATAACAGGCTTCTATTATCTGGGAGCAGATTTCCTCATCACTGCCCTTGTATCTCTTAATACCGCAGGTAATAACATTGAGTCTTCTAAGAAAAAACCTGATTGGTTCTGATAAAGGGGCACCTATCATTTTATTTTTATCTTGGCCTGTTAATCTTAATATCAATGGTGTGCTTCTGCCCGTCTCGTTTAAGCTTCACTCCAAGCACTGGCTTGTCAACAAAGGCCTTTTTAATAATGTTCTTGAAAGAGCCGATGTAGAAGGACAGGATTAATGCACCCAGCACCCAGAGCAAATCCCTTGACCTTGTAATCATGGCAACACCTATACCAGCAGCAGGCGGTCCAAGCTTGGCAATAGAGAAGAATGAAGCCTGGAATGCCTCAAAGCTTCCAAGAGCCATAGGTAAGGGTATCATAAAGGCAAAGCCTGCCAGCGAAAGCACCACAAACACAATGCCCAGGGGAGCATTAATGCCCAGCATTAGCAGGACCAGTTTGTACTCCAACATTGAGAGCGCAAGGCTAAGAATGGATAGTGCTGCTGCAGTAAAGAAGGCCTTTTTTTCTGTCCTATAAAAGTGTATGATGGGTTTCTCAAAATTAAGAATGGCATTATGATATTTTGACAGGAACTTGAATTTATGAAGCCTGAATAATTTGAACAAGGGAGCAAAAACAGGCTTTCCCTTTAAAATCCTGGCATAGAATATCCACACAAGAATCAGGAAGATAAGAGAGAGGATTATTAATACTGTAAGCACTTCTCCAGGAATAGCATAGGCAACTACCAACAGGAGAACACCAGCTATAAAAAAGAAGGCAGAAATAGACAGCTCAAGAGTCTTATCAATCACAACAGAGGATAATCCCTCCTTGAAGCTAAGCCCTCTCCTCTTAAGCAGAGCAGCCCGTACAGGCTCGCCCCCCACCTTAGCAGAGGGAGTGATGTAACTGATGCCGTAACCAATGACTCTGTAACCAAACAGCTTGTAAAAAGCTATTTTATGCCCTAGGGCATTAAGAATGACCTTCCACCTGAAAGAAAGGGTGACCATGATTAAAACAGATACTATGAGGTAAAGAAGCACCAGGGTTGGCGTGAAGTTAGTGAAAGTAGAAATCACCTCTCTAAAAGGATACTTAAAGAAAATCACAACTATCAGTATAACACCAAATAATACAGACGCCAGTATGCTTAAGGTTCTCTTGTCTTTAAGGTTCATTCTTCCACGGACCTGGGGGGATTCGAACCCCCGATCCCCAGCTCTCACCAACAGGCGAGCTCAAAGGCCTGCCTTTGTTGTAGGAGGCTGGTGCCTTATTTGCCCAAAATAATTTCCAGACTAGGCTACAGGTCCTTCATATGCTGAAAAAAGTTGAATAATACGGTATTTATTAATGTTTAGGTTTTTAAGCAAAACCTTTTAATTAAGCAAAAAAGCCCCTCTTGCTATGGATGAATATATCAAATATATTATCAAACAACTCCCTGAAGACTTTGTTGTAAAGGAAATATCAGGCATAAAGCTGGTTGATAGCGGAGAGTACACTGTTTTCAGGCTAAAGAAGAAGAATTACCCAACTGAGAGGGCTGTTCAGCACATAGCCAAGGCTTTAAGGATTGACAGGAAGAGGATTGGCTATGCAGGCAATAAGGACAGAGTTGCAGTTACAGAGCAGAACATCAGTGTCAAAGGGATGAAGAAGGATAAGGCTGAGAGCCTGGGGTTAAAAGATATTGAATTAAAATTTGCAGGATACTGCAAAGGACCCATCTCTCTTGGAGATTTGGAAGGCAACCAGTTTGAGATAGCAGTAAGAAATATTTCAGAGCAGCCAAAAAAGGTCGAGAAGATTATCAACTATTACGGAGAGCAGAGGTTCAGCAAGAACAATGCTGAGATTGGCAAGGCTATTATCAAGAAGGATTTTAAGAGGGCTGTTGACTTAATCCTTGACAGCATTGGAGAGCAGGAGGAGAGAGTGATTGAGCACTTGAAGAAGGATAAGAATGATTTTGTGGGGGCATTGAAAACAATGCCTTGGAAGGTTCTTAACTTATACATCCATGCTTACCAGAGCAAATTATGGAATGAGATAGCAAAAGAGCTTGTAGAGAAAGGAGTTAAAGAAAATAAAAAAATTCCCTTAATTGGTTTTGCAACAGAAATAAGGGATAAAGAGCTAAAGAGGATTGTGGAAGAGATAATGCAAAACGAGCAGATAGGCTACCAAGATTTTGTTATCAGGGCAATCCCAGACCTAAGCACAGATGGAAGTGAAAGAGAGCTTTATGCAGAAGTTAAAGATATGGAGATAGGAAAGCCTGAAGACGATGAATTAAACAAGGGCAAGAAGAAAGTAAAAATCAGTTTCTCATTGGGCAGGGGTAGTTATGCAACAGAGGTTGTTAAGGCCTTATTCTCCTAAAAAATCACAACCTTTATATATAATTAATGAATTCTAAATCATATGAAATGTAGTTCATACGAGGATTTTTTCAAGAACTTTGCGAATAAGACCAAACTCAGGATAGTAATGCATCTCAAGAACAAGCCCATGAGTGTGAACGAGCTTTCTAAGAAAATGGGCGAGGAGCAGAGCAAGATATCACACAACCTTGCAAAGCTGTACAAATGCAATGTGCTCACTGTAAAGCAGAAGGGAAAACAGAGGGTATACTCTCTGAATAGGGATACTGTGATTCCAATAATAAAACTGGCTAAAAAACATGTTGAAAAACACTGCAAAGGAAGGTGTTACAAATGAAATATGTATATCTTGACAATGCAGCCACAACCCAGCCAGATCCAAAGGTGCTCAAGGCAATGATGCCCTACTTCACAGAGAAGTACGGCAATGCATCCTCATCCCACACCAAGGGAAGAGAGGCAAAACAGGCCATGGAAAAGGCAAGAAAAACAATAGCAAAGTCTATTGGCGCAAAGCCAGAGGAAATTATATTCACTTCAGGCGGAACAGAGTCAAACAACTTTGCAATCAAATCAATTGCTTTTAACAACAAGGACAGAGGAAAGCACATAATCATAACCAAGATAGAGCATGACTGCGTACTAAACGCATGCAAATGGCTGGAAAAGCAGGGCTTTGAAGTAGCCTATCTTGATGTTGACAAGGAAGGCTTTGTAAGCCCCGAAGACTTGGAAAAAGCAATCACAGATAAGACAATTCTTGTATCAATAATCCATGGCAACAATGAGGTAGGGACCATCCAGGACTTAAAAGTACTAGGAGCAATCTGCAAAAAGCATAATGTGTACTTCCACACAGATGCGTGTCAGAGCTACACAAAGACAGATCTAAACGTAAAAAAGATGCCCATAGACTTAATCACTCTAAACGCGCATAAGATTCACGGGCCGAAAGGGGTCGGTGCCTTATATATAAGAAAAGGAACCAACATAAAGGCATGGCAGCACGGAGGAGGGCATGAGCACAATCTTCGCTCAGGCACAGAAAACATCCACGGAATAGTAGGGTTTGCAGAGGCAGTAAAGCAGGGCATGAACAGCAAGCACATCAGGCACATGACTAAGATAAGGGAAAAGCTCATTCAAGGAGTGATGGAGATTCCAGAAGTAACTCTCAATGGCCCGACAGGCGAGAAGAGGCTGTGCAACAACACCAACTTCTACTTCAAAAGAATAGAAGGAGAAGCAATAGGAGGATATCTTGACCTAAAAGGAATAGCATCCTCGACAGGCTCAGCATGCAGCGCCCATACCCTGGAACCCAGTCACGTCTTACAAGCAATAGGCATGAGCAAAGAACAAGCCAACGGAAGCATAAGATTGAGCATTAGCAGGTTCACCACAGAGCAAGAAATCGATTATCTGCTCAAACATCTGCCAGGCATTATCAAGAAGCTGAGAATGATATCGCCACTCTAGTTAATATTTAGTTAATAATCTAGTTACTAATCACCCAACGCAGCAACAAGGTCCTTAAAGACCTTTTCTATTGACTGTTCGCCGTTAATTCTCAGAAGCACGCCCTTTTTCTCATAGAGGTCTATTACAGGAGCAGTATCATTATGAAAAATCCTTAGTCTTTGTTTTATTGCATCAGGTTTGTCATCATCCCGCATTACAAGCTCTCCGCCGCACCCATCACACACCCCTTCTTGTTTTGGCTTAATATATATCACATTAAATTCGGTTTTGCACTTAGAACAAACCCTTCGGGCAGTCATTCTTTTAATTACTTCTGCTTCACTCACCTCAAAAAAAATTGCTTTTTTTATTGCTCTATGTTTTTCAAGAAACTCTGCTTGCCCAATATTTCTAGGATAGCCATCGAGAACAAAGCCTTGCTTGCAATCATCTTCATTGAGTCTCTTCAGAATGATCTCATTAGTTTTTTCATCAGACACCATAATGCCGTTATCAATAAGTTCTTTTACTTGTCTGCCGAGTTCAGAATCTTGTTTACTGACCTCCCTAAACATACCTCCCATGGAGATGCTTGGAATACCAAATTTTTCTGCAAGCAGTTTTGCCTGTGTTCCTTTTCCAGAGCCAGCAGGTCCCATAATCAGAAAATTATTCAAATCACTCACCTCATCCAAAGTAGCCCAGCTCAAGCTCTGACTTCTTCTCGTTCTGCCAGGACTCCTTGGTCTTCTCAAGTATTTTCAGGAAGTCCTTTTTCATATCCTTCCACTCATTAAAGGTGTTCTTTATCAGCTCTGCTGCTGAGTCCTCGTCATGCTCAAAATCATTTATCACCAGCTCCTTGTGGCGCGCTGATATTCTTTTGAACAACTCAAAGATGTGCTTTTTTTCTTCATCTGTAAAGCTCTCTGCCTCATACATGTTTGCCAGCTGGCTCTCTGGCTGGATTAGATCCCCAAGTATCTTGATAACCTGCTCCAGTCTCTCACTCATCTTGCTAACTATAACTCTCAGTAAGAAGTCTGTCTCTTCCAGCTTTCCAACACAGAACTCCTTGTCCAAGTCATGCAGCAGGGGCAGCTTGTGCTTCTGCCTCAGAGCCCCATATTCACTCACCATATCCCTTTCTTCTGTCATTGTTCTATTGAAATTTTTCATCTCTTTTAATATTTTTCTATCTGGAAAAAAGGCACTGTCAGCCGCCACCAAAGCAAAGGGCAATTGCTGGTTTTGCAATGGTCTTTGCTGGTGCTGGTGAGACGGGGGTTGCCCCCTTCGGGGTGCCGAATAAGTGCCTTTTGTCTAAAATCGAAACCTTTATATATAACTGTTATCACTAAATAGTTATAAATATTTATTGAAGGGGTCTTCGGATTCCTTCATCCTATGAAAATGAATAAACAAGAAAACCCAACGCCAGAATCGCAACGGCGGCCCAGAGGAAGGT
>CBFDDS010000001.1:0-29423 GCA_965603625.1 Candidatus Woesearchaeota archaeon | reverse complement strand
GGGGAATAGCGCCAGGCCTTGACAGGCTGCTCATGGTGGTAATGGGAGAAGACTCTATTAGAGAAGTGATTGCTTTCCCAAAGGACAAAGCAGCAAGAGACCCTGTGATGGATGCGCCTTCTGAAGTAACACAGGAGCAGCTGGATGAGCTAGGGTTAAAATTAGATAAAAAATGAAATTCATAATTCTTGGTTCTGGAGGATTCCAAACAATACCAATACCAACCTGCCAGTGCAGGGTTTGCAAAGAAGCAAGGAAAAAAGGAGTTCCTTATTCTAGGAATGGGCCCTCAATATTTATAGATGATATAAATGCAATTATTGACACACCAAAAGACATAATTAATTCTATCAATAGAGAAGATATAAAAAAAGTTGAAAGGGTTTTCTTCACACATTGGCACCCAGACCACACAGAGGGATTTAGGCTTGCAGAAGAGATTACTGATGATTGGACTGCTCATGAACCTTATGAATTAAAGAATGAAGGGGAGCCTATTAAGTACATCGCACCCAAAGAAGTCATGAAAGACCTAAAAAATATACGTTCTCCATTAGATTCTTTTCTAGCATATCGCGAAAGAATGCGCTTTCTGAAACTAATGGAGATTGAATCTGATAAAGAGTATAAAATAAGAAATTTAACTATCACTGCAGAAAAGATAAGGCAATACACAAATGCAAATGTGTGTGCATACATAATAAAAGAAGGCAATAAAAAAGTAGTTTATTTCCCTTGCCATACAAAGGCCTGGAAGAATGATTCAAGACTAAAGGATGCAGATTTATTAATAATGAACAATCCCTGGTTCTCTCCTCTAAGTAAAGGACAAGAAATTACAGAAAACCATCCTTTAAGACATCAACTCTTTTCTATGGAAGAACTTATTGAACAGATAAAAAAACTCAATATTAAAAAAACAATAATTATACATATAGAAGAGATGTGGGGCAAGTCTTATGATGACTACTGTAAGCTAGAAGAAAAATACAAGGATTATAACATTAAGTTTGCCTTTGATGGCATGAGAATAGAGGTTTAGGTGTGGTTAATGACTGCCTTTGACAAAATAAAAGCCTTTCTTGACCAAAATAATGTTTCTTATGAGTTTAAAGAGCATGAGCCTGTGCGTACTAGCGAGGAGGCGGCGGCTGTCCGTGGAGAGGATATTAAGATTGGAGCCAAGGCTTTGCTGCTAAAAGCAGGCACGGAGTTTATTCTTGCTGTTATCAGTGCTGCTAAGAGGATTGACTCCAAAGCCCTGAAAAGAATTCTTGGCATTAAGAGCCTGAGGTTTGCAACTGCTGATGAAGTAAAAGCAAAAACTGGGTGTGTGCCCGGGGGAGTTCCTCCCTTTGCACAGGTGTTTGGTCTTAAATTAATAGTTGATAAGAGCATTATGCAGAACGAGTACATGGCTTTTAATGCTGGAGAGCAAACCAAATCATTAAAGATGAAAACACAGGATTACCTGGGGTTGTTAAAGCCCAGGATTGAGGAGTTTTCTGCTTGATAATTAGTTAATTTTATATAGAATTTCTGACTAAACAGAATAAGAGGGTGTATTATTATGAAATTCATATCAATTAATGAAGCCATGAAGAAAGGTTCAGGTAAAGTATCAATTAGGGGATGGGTTCACAGGGAGAGAGGAAGTAATAAGTTCAAGTTCTTGGTCATAAGAGGTGCTGAGGACACCATCCAGTGTGTTATCAAGAAGGAAAAGTTTGATGAGGGAAAATTCAAAGAAGCAGATAAGATACAGGTTGAGTGCTCCATGGAGATTACAGGAACAATAAAGCCTGATAAAAGAGCTCCCACTGGCTTTGAGATTGACGTTGATGAGTTCACTGTTGTTGGTTGGTGTGATAATTACCCTATAACCAAGGACCAGAGCCCTGAATTTCTTCTAGACAACAGGCATCTCTGGCTTAGAAGCACAAAGATGAACACTATTCTCAGGATTAGAAGCACTTATGTGAATGCAAGAGAAGAGTTCTTCCAGAAAAAGGGCTTTTACAAGTTTGACCCTCCAATCCTGCAGCCCACACAGAGTGAGGGAGGAAGCACTGTTTTCGAAGTCAAGTATTACAAGAACAAAACCTTTCTTGCCCAGACCTGGCAGTTATACGCAGAGGCAGCTGTCCACAGCCTTGAAAGGGTTTATGACACAGCACCTACTTTCAGAGCTGAGAAGATGAAGACCTCCAGGCACCTGTCAGAGTTCTGGATGGTGGAAATGGAGGCAGCATGGATGGATTTGAAAGAGGTGACTGAGTTTGGAAAGGATGAGATAAGATACTGCCTAAAAAAAGTGCTTGAAAAGCATGAAGAAGACTTAAAATTCTTAGGGCAGGATGTAAAAAAGCTCAAAAAGATTGCTGAAAAGCCCTGGCCAACAGTAAAGTACAGAGAAGTGCTGGGGATTTTGAAAGAAAAAGAGGGCCAGAATATTCCCTTTGGTAAAGACCTCAGAACTATTGAGGAGGACAAGATAATGAAGCATTTTGACACACCTATTGTTATCACTCATTACCCAAAGGAGATCATGGCCTTTTACAAGCCTAGAGACCCTGAGAATCCTGACGAGGCCTTGTGCTTTGACATGCTTGCACCTGAGGGATATGGTGAAATCATTGGCGGAAGCCAGAGGAGTATGGATGTTGAGCAGATGAAAGATGACCTCAAGAAAATAGGAGAAGACCCCTCAAACTATAAGTGGTACTTTGATCTCAGAAAATACGGAGGTGTTCCTCATAGCGGGTATGGTGTCGGGCTTGAAAGAGTGATAGCATGGATTTGCAAACTCGATAACATAAAAGACGCCATAGCCTTCCCAAGAACAATGCTGAGGTGGAAACCTTAGATTTAGAAACTTTAGAAACCCAGGGCTAGAGTTTATCTCTTTTTTTCTTCCTTCTCTAAAACCTTAATTGCGCCTTCACAGAACTTCATAGCCCCTTCATAGTAGGCTTTAACAGGGTCTTTGTCACTCTTTATGAGAACGTTGATTACTTTGTCGTTTCCTTTCTTATCTCTCTCAATCCTCAATAAGCTATCCATATCGTCTTTATCAAATACCTCTTTTTCAGGTTTTTGAAGTAGCTCAAGCCTGTCCTTTATCTTATTCAACAGCTTTATAGCAGTTGCCTTTCTTTGTGCAGGCTTCTCATTTTTTAATTCATTGAACTCATTGTAGTGAGCAGCGTCTATCTTTATCTTCTTTCTTAAGGGCTCTGTTCCCCCGCGCCTAACACTGTACACCCTTCCAATAGCAGCATTAATTGCTTTTACCTTGTCTTCAATGCAGCTTACAAAGGTTTTTACTCCCTCCTCATTATCAAGCTTAATAACCAGCTTCTCTTCTTTGACTTTTTTTGTCTCAACCTCCTCCTGCTTTCTTAGTATATTATAATGTACAAGAATAACTGCCTCAAACAAGACACCAAAGATTATGTTAACCCCGCTAAGGGTGCTGTAGTCAATCCCTTCCATCATGCCCCCTTTTCCTAGCATATAAAGGAGAGCAGTAAGGATAAAAGGAAGGATTAACAAGAAGCCATTCTCCATATGATACTTATCCACCAGGATATATGTTAGTATTATTGTAAGAAGAACCGGTGATAGCCCCAGAAGAGTGTTGAAAGGGTTTGAACGGGTCACTATGCTCAGAAAAACTATTATTACAAACCAAAGCACAAGAGCCACCAGGCAGGTTGCCCTTATAACCTTGTGAACTGTCTCAAAAGGGAGATGGTCCTTATCCTCCTCTGTCTCTCCACTCTAGTCTTCTTCCTCATTTTCTCCCTCTTTTTCTTTTTTCTTGGATTCAGGTATCTCCTCTGCTTTTAGAAATCCCTCTTCTAAGTTCTTTTTCCTGTGAGAAACTCTTGGATTCGAACTATTTGCCACTAAAACACCCCTTTTTAAGATTTATTAAACATACATGAAACGTATTTTATATGTTTTTTGTTTTTAGGAAAGCTTTTTTAAGATAAGTATATTCCGTACCTTTATGAAGCCAGTTATTGAGGTAAAAAAAGGGAGCATCACCACCCTCCAAGTAGAGGCCATTGTCAACCCTGCCAACAGCTTTGGATACATGGGCGGCGGCGTGGCTGGTGTTATCAAAAGAGTCGGGGGCAAGGCCATTGAGGAGGGGGCCATAGCACAAGCTCCAATCCAGGTCGGACAGGCAGCTGTAACCTCTTCTGGTGACCTCGTGTGTAAAAAGATTATCCATGCTCCTACCATGCATAACCCTGCTGAAATAACAGACTCTCATAAAGTTTTATGCGCCACAAAGGCTGCTCTTGAGCTGGCAGACAGAGAGGGCTTTAAGAGCCTTGCAATGCCCGGCCTAGGCACAGGTGTGGGTGGGCTCGACAAACTAGAAGCAGCCAGGACCATGCTTAAGGTTATTAATGAAACAGATTTCAAGAATCTTGAAAAGATAATCCTTATTGATATTGATGATGAGATGGTTGAGGCCTTTAAAGAAGCATTGAAAAAATGAGTAAGCATGAACAAAAATACAAATTAATCTGCCTTGATGTGGATGGAGTTCTGGTTGAAGGCAGGGATTTCTGGATGGATGCTCATAAAGCTTTTGGAACCTATGACCAGGGCAAGGCTTTGACAAAGAAATATCTTCATAATGATTACCAGAAACTGGTTGAAGAGGTTGTACATAAGCTGTGGAAAGGAAAAGATGCAACTCCTTTCCTTGAATTAGTTAAAAACCGTAAGTACATGAAAGGCATAAAAGATTTATTTGAGCTTATAAAAAAAATAACTGGGTTTCAGCAATTGTTAGTGGAAGCAGCTTTGCAGTTTCAAAGAGAGTGGAAAAGGATTTTGGTGTTGATTATATCTTTGCAAATGAACTGGTTATTAAAGATGGAAAAGTCCAGGGATATAATGCCAGAACAGAAGCTGGAAAAAATAAAAAAGCTGATATTATCAAAGAGGTTTGCAAAAAGCTAGATATTGATTTAAAAGAGGTTATATACATTGGGGACACTGATGTTGACCTTGCAGCATTTAAAATCGTCGGCAAAGCCATTGCTTTTAATGCTGAATCAAAAGAACTCAAGAAACACGCGCATATTGTTGTTGACAGCAATGATTTGAGAGATGTTCTTCCTCATTTAAATACTTAAAGACCTAAAGACTCAGGGCTTCATCAACTTCTTTCTTCATTCTTGCCTCATATTCATACTTTTTCTCTCCTTCCTTTTGTTCCTCGCTCATCAGACTGATAAGGCTCTTGGTTATTTCCATCTCTTTATCAGAAAAACTCGTCTTTGTCTTGCCGCAGTGCTCTTTGATTAACTCTTCTTCTATCTGGTCTGCTGTTCCAGAGCTAATCCCTACTTCTTCGAATTCATGTGATGAGAGTTTGGAAGTGTTTCTCATAACAAAATAAGCAGATTTGTTGTATAAATCCTTGAAAAAGTTCTTAAAACTAATATCGCTTGGCTTTCCGCTCTTCAGTTTGCCACCAACTCTTATTAGCACGATGGTGTTGTTAAACTCCTTGTTCTGAATGGTTGCTTCAAGCTCATGGGTAACCTGCTCGGGAGTCTTATCCTCGGCATCAATCTCTATCCTGTAAATATTCTTTATGTTAATGGGCTGGAACTCAAGCCTTCCACTATCATATATATAGAATCCTCCTCTTCCAAGCTTCCAGAGCTCTGCAAAGTTAGTAGGAAAAACAGGGCCTGGGTAAACCAAGTTCTTGTAATCAGAAACATCCTTGTGCTTAACAATATGCACGTGCCCTCCAGCATAGTAGTCAAAGCCTCCCGGCAGTTCTGTAGCTGGTATTGACTCCATCTTCTCGAGCTCTTCTGGCTTTAGCTCGTCAAGGGCTGTGTGGAACATGAAAATCTTAAAGCCAGGTTCTTGTTCCAAGCTGGCTACGTCCAGCACTTCAAAGTCTTTTTTTTCAAGGCTTCCTTTTTTCCCTCTCACCCCTGTAATCTTGGCTCCTGTCTTCTTGTCAATCCTGAATCTCAGCTTCAGTTTTTTATCAATAACCTGTCCCTTCATCACATTGCCCAGGAGCTCTGCCTCTTCAAGCACATCAAGAATGGTTCTTCCAGAGGGACTATAGTCGTGGCTGCCAGGAATAGCATAGACAGGAATTCCTGCTTTCTTAAGTCTCTTAAGGAGAATCACCGCCAGCTTCAAGTGGTCGATAGAAGGCATGGATGTATTAAACAAGTCTCCTGCCAAGAGCACAAAGTCAACTTCTTTCTCAAGGATTATATGAATAGCCCTCTTGAAGGCCTCTAGGCCAAGGCTCTTCAGAGCCGGGTCTCTCCAAGCGCCGATATGAATATCTGCCAGATGAGCGAATTTCATAGAGAAAGGAAATCAACCTCAGATTATAAAGCTTGCTAAAAGAAATAAGAAGTTACATGTTGGCAGGGGCTCCTGCATGCTGAGCTCTCTTAATATGATCCAAGACATTATGGATGATTTTATCAGCCCATTTCAACCTCTCAATACGCCTATCTAATTCATGATCAACACCTGCGCCCCTGAGCTGTTCTATTGCAGCCTCGAAAGGTTTCTCATAGCCCTCCTCATGGCCATGGAGGGCATTATGCACTAACCGAAGACTCACTGAGATGTCATGGAGGATTTTCTTGGCTTCAACTGCTTCATGGAGTAGTTCTTCATTCATTGCTGTTGCTTTTGAACCAGGAGGATATAGCTTTATCTGTTTTTCATGAGTGTGCTCTCTCTTTTCCTCCTTCTGGTATAATTTATCAACCAAATCTCTTAACTCTCTTAACAATGACATTTTGCTTCAATTAAACTCTATCCCTTCTCATATTTAAACTTTTCCTAATCCAACCAAAACATTTAAATCAATAGAAGGACTATTTCCTGGAAAAGAGGTGGAGATGTGAGGCACAGGATTATCAAGCTCTATAAGAAGGCAGAAAATAAGCATTTTGCCCTTGGAGCTTTTAATTTTTCTACAAGCGAGATTCTCAAGGGAATTATTAATGCTGCTATCAAGCTCAAAGCACCGGTTATCATTGCGACTAGTGAGGGCGAGAGGGATTTCTTCGGGCTCGAGGAGAGCGTTGCTGTCTATCATGCTATTAGAAAGAGGTATCCTCATGTGATTCTGCACGCTGATCACACCAAATCTTTTGAAGAGCTGAAGCGGGTGGTTGATGCTGGATATCCCTCTGTGCACTTTGACGGCTCCAAGCTCTCATACAGGCACAATGTAAGGGAGACTAAAAAAGCAGTTGATTATGCTCATGCCAATGGCGTGTTTATTGAGGGGGAACTAGGAGGCATAACTGGCGGCTCAACAACCCATAAGGAGAGGTTAAAGGACGTGCTCACAGAAGACATCATGACCAATCCTGACCAGGCACAGGAGTTTGTTGAGCTCACAGGGATTGACTCCCTTGCTATCAGTATTGGCAATGCCCATGGCATCTGGAAGGACAGGCCCAGGCTTGACTTCGACAGATTAAAGGAAATCAAGCAGAAGACCGGCAAGTTTCTTGTGTTGCACGGTGGCTCTGGTATTAGTGCTGCAGATTTCAGAAAAGCAATCAAGCTGGGAATAGACAAAATCAATATTAACACAGAAACGAGAGTAACTTTTGCGCAGGCCCTTCTCAAAGCCCTGCATCACAGAGAGGATTATGTCCCCTACCACTACATGAAGGAGGTTATTGATGCCATTTCAAAAGAAGTGGAGAGCCACATAATTATTTTCAAGGCTGAGAAAAGGATTTGAAAAAAGAAAATGAAATACGCAATTGGAATTGACCTAGGGGGAACCAAGATATATGGCATCCTTATGGACAAGAAAGGTAGAATTCATAAGCATTACCATAGGCCGACAGAGCACCACAAAGGAAGAAAAAAAGTCATTGCAAATATTGTTGAAGTAATTGAAAGAATGAAAACAAAAGGGGTTGTAGGTGTTGGTGTTGGAATGCCTGGGTTTATACTTCCAAACGGAGTGGTGCCTTTCGGAGGGGGAACACTTACAAAACTTGTTGGTATTAATTTAGCAAAAGAACTAGAGAAAAAAGTAAAAATAAAAGTTAAAGTAGATAATGATGCTAATTTATTTGCGCTTGCAGAGCACAAGCTAGGGGCTGCTAAAGGAAGCAATAATACAATCGGAGTTATTTTAGGTACTGGGGTTGGTACAGGATTAATACTTAACAACAAAATTTACAGAGGAACCCTAGGAGCTGCAGGCGAAGCAGGGTTTACATACATAGCAACAAATGAAGGAATAAAACATATTGAAGAACTCCTTGGGGGCCCTTTCATTGTCAGAAGATATGAGAAGCTTAGTGGCAAAAGAGCCCATACACCGAGAGCTATTTTAAGAAAAGGAGATAAGGCCGCGAAAAAGGCTTATGATGAAACAGTTTTTTACACAGGATTGTTCTTTGCAAATCTCATAAATACTTTTAACCCCGACTGCATTGTTGTAGGTGGGGGAGTAAGCAACCTGCCTTTTTATAAAGATGTGCAAAAAATAGCAAGAAAATATGCTCTTCCAGCACTCTATAAGGTATGCAAAATCAAAAAGAACGCTCTGGGTGATGATTCCGGCGTCTTAGGCGCTGCTGAGCTGGTTTTCTGCGATTAAGTCTCGGGTTTCTCGAAACTTTAGAAAAACATTTATATTAAAACTTATGTCTAAAATCTATTAAGTATAGGACTTTAATTTCAATAGATGGATTAACATAACATTTTAGTGGTGAGGTAAGTGGGTTTTTTAGAGAGTGCCAGCAATTTTTTCCTTGAACCTATCTGGCTCTATGCTCTTCTCCTCTTAATCCCTTTTATTCTCCTCTACCTCATCAAGCCAAAACCAAAGCATAAGGTGCTTCCCAGCCTAATGTTCCTCTTCAAGGATCTGGGCAGGGATAGAAGGACCAATTTTTTCAGGAAACTCATCCAAGACCTGCTCTTCCTGCTCCAGCTCCTAGTCCTGCTCTTCCTCTTGTTTTCAGTTGCAAAGCCATTTATCAATGTCACAAAGGAGTCTCTCTTCAAGAACACTGTTCTTGTGCTGGATGTGAGCGCAAGCATGAAGGCGGATTATGACGGAAAAACCCGCTTTGAAGAGGCTGTTAAACTTGCAAAAAAGAATCTTGGCTCGATAAACACCCTTGTGCTCGCTAAAAAAACACCAGAGGTAGTGCTTATTGACAAGCCTGCCAGCAGGATTAAGACATATCTTACCAGGCTAGACCCGACAGACACCCCAACTAATCTTTATGATGCTATCAGCACGGCAGGGGGATACGCAAGAGGTGATTCAAGAATTGTCGTGATTAGTGATTTCATTGACACAGAAACAGACACCAATCTTGACACTGCAAAGAAGACTCTGGAAGCACAGGGCATAAAGGTGGATTTCATAAGAGTGTTTGAGCCTGCTAACAATGTAGGGATAATTGACCTGGACATCGACGAGAAAAAGACGAGCGCTGTTATAAAGAATTATAATGCTAATAGTGTTGAGATAGAGCTCAAGGTCAATTCTCTTGAAGAGAAGATGAGCATACCCTCAGAATCCCAGGAATTATTCACTTTCTCAACGCCTGCAGGCACAAGCAAGCTTGAGCTTAAGGTTACAAGCCTAAAAGACGGTTTTGAAGCAGACAACACCATCTATGTAAGTACACCAGAAAACGTCAAAAAAAGGGCTCTCCTGATTACCAACAACGCCGACCCCAAGAAGACCTTCCTGTTCAATGCCTTTGATGTGATGAAGAACACTGATATTGATGTTGCTATTCCACCTAAAATACCCGACCTTAAAGCCTATGAGATTTTTATCTTTAAAGATGCTAATCCCAACCTTATCCTCCCAGGAACTTTTAAGGGTGTAAAAAAAGAGGTCGAGGAAAAAGGCAAAACCGTGATAATTGCAGCACAGGCAGATCTTATGAATATTAACTATTACGGCCTTATGCCCTCAAGAGTCAATGGCACAGCTACTACAAGCACCAACATCCTTGCCAGCAGCAGTGAGGGTATCACAGCAAACCTTGAGTTCGGAATCACAAAGAAGTACTTCAAGGCAAGCCCCCTCGAAGGGATAAACCTGGTGGTACTGGCTGCTGCCGAGGACAAAACTCCTTTGATAACCTTCAGCACCCTAAAAGAAGGGAAAGTGTTCTTTTATGGTATCCTTGACGAGGATAAGCAGGCAGGAACCAGCTTTGCAAAGAGCCCTGCTTATTTTGTATTCTGGAAAAGGCTTGTTGACTTCGCCACAGACACTCCCTCTATAAAAAACCTGAATTATAACACAGGAAACATTATGAATTTCAAAGAAGAGCAAAAAATACAGGCTCCGACAGGAAAAATTACTACCAAGACCCTGAGCCTTGAGAATGCAGGATTGTACACCCTGAATGACAGGGTAATCGCTATTAATCTTCTAAGTGAAAGAGAGTCTGATATCAATAACGAGGAAAGCCTTAGCGAGCAGGGGATTTACCAGGCGAGCTCCAAGTTCAAGGACAAGGTTCCCTTTGAGCTCACAAATTACATTATAATCGCCGCTCTGGTCCTGTTATTGCTTGAATTCCTGTACATCAAACTGAGAGGTGACCTATAAGTGATAGATAACATACTAGACCCAAAGGTGCTCTTGGTATTAATCCCCATCCTGATAGTCTTTATAATCCTTCTTTTCAGAGACTTTATCCAGTTTGATTTCAGTGATAAAAAAGAGAAAAAGAGATTTAGGAGAACAATCCTGATAACAAGAATTCTAATTTTCATACTCCTGGTCATCGTGCTTGCAAAGCCTTTTGGCGAGGTAAAGACAACCACTTATGGAGACCCAAAGCTAATCATTCTGGCTGACAACACCACCTCCATGAAAATTATGGATACTGGATTTATGAACATACTAAAGCAGGAGCTCGAGAGAGAAGTCCCTGTAAGCATTAAGACTCTCAGCTCTGGCATGGAGTCTGACTTAGCAGACAGCATTCTCGGTTATTTAGAAAAAGACACCAACCTGTTGTTAATAACTGATGGAAATGTTAACAAGGGCACAGAACTTGGAGATGTTGCCCTGCTGGCAGCAAATCTTAACAGCACTATAAGCGCTATTGAGCTGGAGGAAAAGGAAAAAGAGGCCGGGCTGTATATCTCTGGTCCTGAGAGCACTGTTGTGGGTGTGAATAATACCTTTAGTGTAAACATAATAAATATTGGCGGTCAAGAGGCAAGGCTAAAAGTCACAGTTGATGACGAGGTTATCATCAATGAGGTTACAAAGAAGGATAGATATGTCTTTGAAAAGGAGTTCAAGGAGGGCAACCATAGGATAATAGCAGAGGTAAGTGCGCCCCAGGATTATTTTGAAAATAACAATATTTTCTACAAGAGCGTGAGTGTTGTGAAAAAACCAAAGATTCTGCTTGTAAGCGACAGCTATGCCCCTATTGAAAAGATAATCAAGAATCTTTATGATGTTACTGAGCTTAATCACATACCAGAGAATGTTAATGACTACTACGCTGTTATCCTCTATGACAAGCCCGCCAACATCAGAGGAGTTGAAAGGCTTGCTAACTATCTTATCGATAAGGAGGGGGGCTACTATGGAAACGGCTTATTTGTTATAGGCGGCTTTGACAGCTTTGACAGAGGGGACTATAAGAACTCCCTGCTGGAATCATATCTCCCTGTATATGTCGGCAAGGCTGCACGAAAAAGAGGCTCAAGCAACATTGCAATGGCCATTGACTTCTCAGGCAGCAGTGGAGACAGATATGAAGTCGTAAGAGACCCAAAGACAGGCAGGATTACTGAACTAAGAAAGGTGAAGTCTGATATCCAGGACATAGAAAAAGCCCTTGCTGTAAGCATTATCAAGAGCCTGGGCCCTGACAACAGTGTTGGTGTTACTGGATTTCACACCCAAAGCTTTATTGTTGAGTCCCTCCAACCGCTCTTCTTAGTAAAGGAGCAGCTCATTGATAAAATAGCAAGAGTTCAGCAGCCAGCAGGCCAGTCCTTCTTCCATATAGGGCTTGGAGGTGCCTACTCAATCCTAAAAGACCATGTAGGCACAAATAATATAATCCTAATCACAGATGGCAATACAGGCAGTGATAGCATAAGAAAACAGACTCTCGACACTGCAAAGACCATTAATGCAAGAGGGGTCAAGGTTTATGTTGTGGGCACAGGAAGGAATGTTGCTGAGGATTTCTTAAAAGATATAGCTTATAACGGAGGGGGTATCTACTTCCCAGCAGACCAAGAGAACCGGCTTAAGATACTGTTTGGAGACCCAGAAGAAACCAAGTTTGGCGAACTATTTGACCTCTTTGTTATTAATCCCTACCATTTCATTACACAAGACCTATTGCTGGATGCCTCTCTCTACGGATTCAACCAGGTAATACCCAAGAGCAGCGCCCAGCTCCTTGTCACAACCCAGCATGGAGAGCCAGCAGTTACTGTGTGGAACTATGGGCTCGGCAGAGTGGCCACTCTTAATGTCTTCAGTGGCAACAATAATCTTGGGGACCTGCTTAACAAGAGGAACTCCATCCTGCTCACTAGGATTACCAACTGGGTCATAGGAGACCCTCAGAGAAAAGAACCCTATTATGTTGTGATACCTGACTCAAGGATAAACACACCAATTGATGTTATTGTAAAGAGTGATAAATATCCTAGTGCTGAGGGCCTGGGCTTTACCCGGGTTGGAGAGAACCAGTACAAATCAACAATAATAGCCGAGGAACTCGGGTTTAGCCAGGTGCTTGGAAAAAGTTACGCTGTAAACTATGAGACAGAGTACCAGTCCCTTGGCATGAACCCAAGACTAGAGGAAGTTGTGAGTATGAGCGGAGGAAAGATTTTTAAATCTTCAGAGACTAAGGATATTGTTGATTTTGTAAAGAGTGCTTCAAAGAAAAGCAAGATTGAAAGGACAACTATTATCTGGCCATTCATCTTACTGGCAGTGATAATCTTTTTAATAGAGATTGGTATTCGAAAAGTAAGAGAGAAGAGGCTTAATCGGTAAAAAAGTCAAGAGGTTGATTAAAAATGGCGACTTCAGGATTCATGGGTAAAAAGGTGAACCTATTCTTATTGCTAATGCTGCTACTAGTCCTGTTGGGATTCGGAGGAGCGACTGTTTACTATCAGTACACGTTTAAGGATGTAAATAATAAATACAACACCTTAAGCACCAACCTGGGAATTTGTGAGCAGAATCTAAGCCATACAACAACCTCCTTGCTGACAACCCTGAGGAATCTGAACAGCACAGAGACAGACATAAGGAAGTATGATCTCCTGTACGAGCAAAAAGCAGGGGAGCTCAAGGAGAAAGCAGATGAGCTGGGTGATGTTAAAGCAGACCTCACAAGGACCACTCTGCAAAAAGAGGTCTATAAAAAACAGGTAGATGCAGCTTATACACGGATGATTAATCTTAACAAAACAATAGAGAGTAAGAACAAGCAAATCAACAGCCTGAACAGCCAGATTGATGACCGAAAGGACGAGATTGCGTGCCTGTTATCCACGGATGATGGAGACGAATACGATTGCATATAACTATATCCTTATATTATGACCTGGAAACATAGAAAATGCCAAAAATAAAGGGTTTGTTTAATGAAGTGAAAATTGAACTGCTAAAAGTAGTTCTCATCAACACCTTTCTAAACGCAATCATGGTCTTCTTTATCACATACATCATTGTGTCTTTCTTTAACATCAAGTTTCTTTTCATCATATCAATACCTGCGCTTATAACAATGGTTTTCTTCTTTGTGAGCACGATTATTAGAATAAAGAGATTAAAGCTGAAACTAATGGAGGATGCCAATCCTCAGGTCAAGGAGATGCTCAGAACAGCCCATGACAACATGGACGAAGAAAACATCATGACAGTCGCCCTGTTTAGTGAGCTAAAGAAAAAGATGAAAACTGTTTCCACTGGAAATCTCCTGGAATCAAAAAAAATAATCACCAGGATAATAAGCGCCGTGGCTGTTGTCTTCCTCATAATCTTTGTGTCCTCTCTCAACATCAACATACAAAAGATTGACATCCCTTTTGAAAAACTCAAATTCATGATACCAAGCACAGGTGACGGAGTTCATGAAGAGGGAAGTCTAATAGACATTGTATTCAATGAAACAGAGGCAATTTACGGAGATGCAAGCATTGCGAAGCTGGGCAATGAGGAGATAGATCTCAACATGAACCCAAGCATGAGCGAGATAGACTTCAACAAGATAAGCGAGACAGAGAGAGAAAGCCTGAGAGAAGGAGGGCTTCCACAGGAGATTGGTGTGAATCCAGACAGCTTTAGTAACCAGGAAGTTCTTGAAGAAGCAGAACAGGCAGCAAATTATAGTCAGAGAATAAAAAATATTTAAGACAAATTTTAAGGAAAAATAATAAAATAAAAGATTTGGAGGATTAAAAATGACAAAAAGCATTGAGAGCGTTCGTAATATTGAGAAGCTAAAAGACACCTTTAGTAATGTTGCAAAGGAGATAAGCAAGATTATTGTAGGGCAGGAGGATGTGGTTGAACAAATCCTGATTGCCATCCTGTGCGATGCAAACGCGCTGCTGGAGAGCTATCCTGGGCTTGGAAAAACAACCTTGGTAAAGACCATAGCAGAGGTGCTTGACCTCAAGTTCAGCCGTATCCAGAGCACTCCTGACCTAATGCCCAGCGATATCATAGGAACCTATGTTATTGAAGAGGAAAAGGGCAAGAAGAGTTTCAGATTCCAGAAAGGGCCTGTGTTTGCGAATGTAATCCTTGCAGACGAGATTAACAGGGCAACCCCGAAAACACAGTCCGCTCTTTTAGAGGCAATGCAGGAGCAGCAGGTGACTGTGGGCAACCAAACCATGAAATTAGACACGCCCTTCTTTGTACTGGCAACCCAGAACCCTATTGACATGGAAGGAACCTACCCCTTACCAGAGGCACAGGTTGACAGATTCCTGCTAAAGGTACTTGTTGATTACCCCACCTTTGATGATGAAATGGAAATAATAAACAGGTTCACCACGGAAAAAGCGACTGTAAAGATCAGAACCCTCCTGAGCAAGGATTCATTGAAACTGCTGCAAAACCTTACAAGGCAGGTGCCAATAGCAGATGATATTAAGAAGAGGGCTCTTGAGGTTGTTACCAAGACAAGGACTGAGAAAGACCTTATAGAGTATGGGGCAAGCCCAAGAGCAAGCATCGGTCTTATCCTGGCTGCAAAGGCAAAAGCCCTTGTCAATGGAAGGAAGTACGTGAGTGCCAAGGATATTGAAAAGATGGCTTATCCAGTGCTAAGACACAGGATTATACTCAACTTCAAGGCTGAGAGAGAGGGAAAAACCCCTGATGATGTGATAAGGGAGATAATGAAATAACATATATAAGTAGACATAGAGCAAGATGATAGATATATCCTTCCTAAAGGAACTTGACCGCTTCAACATTGTTCTAAAGAAGAGAGTGCTCTCAAGATACCAGGGAGAAAGAGAGAGCCATGCAGAGGGGCAGGGCTTGGTTTTTGCTGACTACAAAGACTATGTTCCAGGTGACGACTTCAGAACAATCGACTGGAGAGTCTATGCGCGCACCAACAAGTTCTTTGTAAAGCAGTTTGAAGAAGAGAGAAACATGATTGTGCACATAATCGTGGATGCAAGCGCAAGCATGGATTTTGGAAGAAAGATAAAAAAGTTTGACTATGCGAGCATGATAGGCATGGGATTTGCCTACATGGCCTTAAGGGATAATGAAAAGTTTAATTTCTCAACCTTTTCTGAGAAACTCAATTATCTAAGGGCAAGAAAAGGGATGAACCAGCTGCTGAGCATTGTTGATATATTGGAGAAACTCAAGATTAAAGGCAAGTCAGAATTCAGGAAATCCTTTGATGAGTACAAAAAATACTTAAGGTCCAAGAGTTTTGTAGTAATAATATCAGACTTTCTGTACGATATTGAGGAAATAAAAACCGTTCTCACAAGATTTACAAAGCATGAAGTCATAGTGGTGCAGGTGCTTGACCCAGAGGAGAGAAGGCTCTCATTATATGGGGATGTTGTTCTTGAGGACAGCGAGCTCCATACAAAGCTAAGAACCTTCATAAGCAACAGATTAATAAGGAACTACACAGATAAGATGGAGCACCACATCCACGCAATAAAATCAGTCTGCGAGCACCTGGGGCATGACTTTATAAGCATCACAACAAATAGGCCCATATTCGAGACTTTCTATGCCACTCTGAGGACATAGACCTAATATGGGAATTATTTATGCTTCTTCTTCCTTGTAACAAACCAGTACCAAATAACAAGCAGGAGTATCACAAAGACTGCTCCTAGCAGGAACCATACAGCAATGCTGGGCTCTGACGGCTGAGGAACATACACGGTTTCTCTGATTGTCTCAACAACCCGTTCACTTATTTCAGTTGTTGGAGTTAAATTTTGGGTCATGTTTTGTGTAACCTTCTGGGATACATTAGAAACATTAGCCACAAAGGCATCTGCTGCTTCTGGTACAGCCTGCCTTGCTATTTCTGCACCTGCCTCCCCACCTACTACTGCCTCTCCTCCTGCAACAGCTGCTTCTTCTCCGATTTCTTTTGTAGTCCTAAAAACCTCTCTTGTGACTGCAGGGGCTGCTGCCAGGGTCTTTGAAGCACCAAACTTGAAAAGGGTTATTGCCTTGATAACAGCTGCTGTTGCTAATGCTATTATACCCACTGGTAGCAAGCCCTTTAGTTTCTGCATAAAGGACTCTCTTGAAGTTTTCTTAGGCGCAATAATAATCAATTTATTGGCCAGAGAGTAGTGGTTAACCTCTTTGCCTTTTTCAGAATAGTGGAATTCATCAACCTTTACCAGATTAGCTTTGAGGAGATGCTGAAGATTGTAATGCACTGTTGATAGAGGCAGTTTTAAATCCTTTGCAATCTGTGTCTCTGTAGCGTCCTTCTTGCTAAGGAGGTCAAGTATCTTCCTGCTGGTCTTATTGCTAATAACCTTTGCCAGCTCTTTTGATTCTGATTCTTCGAGAGATACGAGTAAAAATGGGTCTTCTGGCATGATATTAATACGGAAGATTATAGCATATTTAAAGGTTTAGAAAGGTGCAATATGAGTTGAAGTTATAAGAAAAAGTGTTTTGGTGCTCAATTAATGCCCATCTGCTTCTCTTTTTCAGCTATTATAAGAGTTGTCTTTAGAACAGTGTCAGGATTCAGGCTGATGCTGTCTATGCCTGCCTCTACAAGGAACTCTGCAAAGTCCTCAAAGTCACTTGGGGCCTGGCCACATATGCCAATGTATTTTCCCTTCTTCTTAGCCACATCTATCACCTGTCTTATTATTTTTTTAACTGCCTCGTTTCTCTCATCATAAATCTCCTGTACAAGTTCTGAGTCTCTGTCAAGCCCAAGAGTTAGCTGGGTAAGGTCATTGCTTCCTATGCTGAATCCGTCAAAGATGTCAAGGAATTCCTCTGCTAGTATGATATTGCTTGGTATCTCGCACATACCATAAACCTCTAAGCCATTCTCCCCTTGGACAATGCCATTCTCTTTCATCACTTCTATTACCTTCTTTGCCTCCTCCACAGTTCTGCAGAAGGGAATCATAACCTTAATGTTAGTGAGACCAAACTCGTTTCTTGCTTTTAGAAGGGCCTGGCATTCAAGAGCAAAGGCCTCTTTATAGTCCTCGCTATAATATCTGGATGCTCCCCTCCATCCAAGCATGGGGTTATCCTCTTTCGGCTCAAACAAGTGGCCTCCAATCAGGTTGGCGTATTCATTGCTCTTAAAATCACTAGTTCTAACAATCACAGGCTTGGGATAAAAGGCTGCTGCAATCATGCCCACCCCCCTGGCAAGAGTGTTGATAAAGAACTCCTCTTTGTCAGCATAACCATTGGTTAGAGAGTTAATCTTTGCTTTTAGTTTTTCATCCTCAATCTCATTAAACTTTATCAACGCCATGGGATGAATCCTTATCTCAGAGTTTATGATGAACTCCTCCCTTGCAAGCCCAACGCCCTGGTTGGGTATAAAGCTCTCCTCAAACGCCTGGCTTGGATTAGCAACATTCATCATTATCTTGGTCTTTGTTTTGGGTATAGCTCCAAGGTCGTGTTCTTCGAGCTCAAACTTCAGTCTTCCTTGATAGACAAGACCCTCTGCTCCTTGGCTGCAATCAACAGTTACTTCCTGACCGTTATGCAGGAGCTTTGTTGCATGCTCTGTCGCAACAAGGCATGGAATGCCCAATTCTCTTGAGACAATAGCAGCGTGACAGGTTCTTCCACCGCGATTGGTTACTATTGCCCCGGCTATCTTCATTATGGGCTCCCAATCCGGGTCTGTCATATCGGTCACAAGAACCTCTCCCTCCTGGAACTGGTGAATGTTATGAACATCCTCTATAACTCTTACCTTTCCACTCCCTATCCTCTCGCCAACAGATTCTCCCTTAAGCAACACATTCCCCTTTTCCTTAAGAACATACTGTATCAGCTTGGTCTTGTCTTTAAGGGAGTGGACTGTTTCAGGCCTTGCCTGCACAATGAATATCTGCTTGGTTATACCATCCTTTGCCCATTCTATGTCCATGGGCTTATGATATCCTGCTTTTTGTGAATAATGCTCCTCCACAACAGACGCCCAGTTAGCCAGGGTAAGGATTTCATCATCACTAAGCACAAACTTTCTCCTATCCTCAGCCTGTACAGTAATATTTTTTGTGCTTTTGTTGCCATGGGTATCATAAACCATCTTTATCTCTTTTGAACCAAGCTTCTTACCAATGATGGGTTTGTAGCCCTGCTTAAGAGTGGTTTTGAAAACAATGAATTCATCAGGATTAACAACCCCCTGTACAACATTTTCTCCTAAACCATAAGATCCGTTAATAAGAACAACATCCCTGAAACCAGATTCTGTATCAATACTGAACATAACCCCTGAGCAGGCCTTGTCAGAACGCACCATCTTCTGCACACCAATGCTAAGGCCAATCTTGAAGTGGTCAAAGCCCTTATCCTCCCGATAACTTATGGCTCTGTTGGTAAAGAGGCTTGCAAAGCACTTTTTACAGGCTTCTAATAACTGTTCTTCTCCCTTAACATTAAGATAAGTCTCTTGCTGGCCTGCAAAACTGGCGTCTGGTAAATCCTCTGCTGTTGCACTGCTCCTAACAGCCACATCAGTATCGCTCTTCTCAGGGTTGTAAGCTCCGCACAGGCCCTTATAATTCTCAAATATCTCTCTTTTCAGGTCTTTAGGTACCTCTGCCTTTCTTATAAGCTCTCTAATCTTACGCCCCCGCTCCTGTAAATCGCGTATGTTCCTTGTGTTAAGTCCTGTTAATAAGTCTCTAATCTCCTCCTTGATACCCTCTTTTTCCAGAAGATAGAAATAAGCCTTTGCTGTTATTGCAAAGCCATTAGGAATATTGACTCCTTTGTTGGTGAGCTGGGTATACATCTCTCCAAGACTAGAATTCTTGCCTCCCACAAGGGGAGTGTCCTCTATGCCGATCTGGTCAAACCAAAGAATAAAAGCCTTCCCCTTGTCCAAATCAACTTCACCTCTTTTTTGCTGCTTTTTACTGCTAACCTACCTAAAACCTAAATATGAATACAAGATATATAAATCTTTTGCTAGAAAACCCAGAACTATCTTCCAAAAAACATTTAAACAGCTGTTTACTTAGCTTTTATTAATTAATATACATAAAAAGAGAGTGCGTGAGGTTTAATCTAAATGTCCAGTGATATCTTCGAGATAAGGTTTCATGGCAGAGGAGGCCAGGGAGCCAAGACTGCTGCTGCACTGTTGGCAGAGGCTGCTATTGAGCAGGGCAAGTATGTGCAGAGCTTTCCTGAGTATGGTGCTGAGAGACAAGGGGCTCCTGTCAAGGCTTACACAAGGATTAGTGATAAGCCTATATATCTTCATTCAGGGGTTACCAACCCTAATGTTGTGGTTGTTGTTGACCAGACTCTTCTAAAAAGCATTCCTGTGACAGAAGGCCTAAATGAACAAGACGGACTCTTAATAATTAATACTAATCAAACAATTGATGAAGTAAAAGCCACGGTTAACTTTAATGGAAAAATATTTGTGATCGACGCAGTAAAAATTGCTCTTGAAGAACTTGGAAGAGCTGTTACCAACACCGCAATGCTTGGAGCAGTTGAAAAACTAACTAATATTGTTGACTTTGAAACCCTTAAATCACACATGTTCAAACATTTCGAGTATCATATAGGAAAAGATCTTGCTGAAAAAAATGTTAAGGCTTTTGAAAGAGCTTATAACGAGGTTCAAGTATGACAGAAGGTAATGGACAGCATACTCATCATGAAGAACATAAATCTAAGCTAAAGAACTGGAAAGAGATTCCTATTGGTGGAAAAATTCTTGAAGCTGGCAACAGTAAAGAGTATAAGACCGGCGACTGGAGAACTTTCAGGCCAGTTCATAATCCTGAGAAATGCACCAACTGCATGATTTGCTGGATGGTATGCCCTGACTCATGTATTAAAGTTGGAAAAGTTGATGACCCTGCTAAAGGAAAAAAGGGGGTCAGTAACAAACCAAACCTTGGCAACTTTGGAGGCTTTGACTTGGATTTCTGCAAAGGATGTGGTATTTGCGCAGAGGAATGCCCTTTCAAAGCAATTGAAATGAAAGAAGAAAAGGAGTTTAAGGACTGAACTTAAGATAAAAATGGTCAAGAAAACAAGAAAAGCAAAAACAGGAGCAGAGTGCACAGCTGAGGCTATGCGACAGATTAATCCTGATGTTGTTGCTGCTTATCCAATCACTCCCCAAACTAAGATCATGCATTCTTTTTCCCAGTTTGTTGCTGACGGAGATGTAGATACTGAATTCATAACAGTTGAATCTGAGCACAGTGCTATGAGTGCGTGTGTTGGAAGCAGTGCAGCAGGAGCAAGGACCATGACAGCAACAAGCGCTAATGGACTTGCTTTAATGTGGGAGATTGTCTATATTGCTGCAAGCACAAGGCTTCCTATTGTCATGAACATTGTTAACAGGGCATTAAGCGGGCCAATCAATATTCATTGCGATCATTCTGACAGCATGGGGTGCCGTGACTCAGGATGGATACAGCTTTATTCTGAAAATGGTGAAGAAGTTTATGAAAATACTATTATGGCTATGAGAATTGGTGAGCACCCAGAAGTTCTTTTGCCAGTAATGGTTTGCCAGGACGGATTTATAACAAGCCATGGTGTTGAAACAGTTGATTTTTTTGATGATGAAACTGTGAAGAATTTTATTGGAGAGTACAAGCCACATTATCCTTTGCTTGATGTTGAGAAGCCAGTCACATATGGCCCTCTAGATTTATTTGATTATTATTTTGAGCATAAAAGGCAGCAAGTGCTGGCAATGCAGAACTCTGTAAAGGTTATTCGCGAAATCTTTGATGAGTTTGGAAAAATATCAGGCAAAGACTATGATTTTTTTGAAGGCTACAAGCTTGAAGACGCTGAAAAAGTTATTATTTGCGCTAACAGCAGCGCAGGAACAATAAGGGTTGTTGTCGACGAGCTAAGAGATCAAGGGCAAAAAGTTGGCTTGCTAAAAATGAGGGTTTTCAGGCCTTTCCTTAACAAAATGGTTGTTGAAAAACTTGGAAGAGCAAAAGCAGTAGCTGTATTAGACAGAAGCGACAGCTTTGGAGCATTTGGAGGCCCAATCTTCAGCGAAGTAAGAAGCTCATTCCATGAACAACAGCAAAAACCTCACATCATTGATTATATTTATGGACTTGGCGGCAGGGAGCTGGATATTGCCCAGATAAAAAAGGTTTATTCAGATTTAGAACAAGTAAAAAATGGTAATTTAGGAGAACTTGTAAGGTACTTAGGAGTTAGAGAGTAAATAAGAAAGAGAAAAGAAAACAAAATGCCAAACATTCGTGAACTTGCATTGGATGGAGAACGACTTGCACCAGGACACAGGCTCTGCCCTGGCTGCGGATTGTCAATAATTGCAAGAGCAGTTATGAGAGGGACTAAGGACCCAATAGTTGTTTCTAATGCAACTGGATGCTTAGAAGTAAGCACAACCATCTACCCTTACACTGCTTGGAATGTTCCATGGATACACAATGCTTTTGAAAATGCAGCAGCAACAATTACAGGAGCAGAATCAGCCTTCAAAGCACTGAAAAAGAAAGGAAAGATTCAGAAAGAGATAAAGTTCCTTGCTTTTGGCGGAGACGGAGGAACATATGATATTGGACTTCAATCATTATCAGGCTCACTAGAAAGAGGGCATAACTTTGTTTATGTATGCGTTGACAATGAAGGATACATGAATACAGGAATCCAAAGGAGTTCAAGTACTCCATATGGAGCATGGACAAACACATCACAAGTGGGAAAAGTTCACAAAGGAAAAGAACAATTCAAAAAAGACTTAACAGCTGTTGTTGCAGCTCATCACATTCCTTATGTTGCACAGGCAAGCCCTCATAATTACATGGACTTAATAAGAAAATCAGAAAAAGCCTTTGCAGTTAATGGACCCGCATTTATCAATGTTCTAAGCCCATGCGTTCCAGGATGGAAGTATCCAATGCACAAAACCATCAAACTAGCTAAAATGGCAGTTGACACCTGTTTCTGGCCGTTGTTTGAAGTAGAAAATGATGAGTGGAAATTAAACTACGACCCTGGCGCTAACAAAAAGCCAATAATGGAGTGGCTCAAGATGCAGAAAAGATTCAGGCACTTAATGAAGCCAGAAAATGCCCACATAGTAGAGCAACTTCAAGCCAATGTTGACAAAAGATGGGAGCATCTGAAGAAGTTGTGTGGGAAGGATTGAATTCTAACATATAAATTTATAAACTTCATATCTCTTCTTTTACATATGGACAAATATGTTATTGCAATTACTGGTGGTTCTGGTTGTGGTAAATCAACTTTAGCTTATGGTCTAAAGGATAGGTTTCCAAACTTAGTTGAAGTTATGCATTTTGATGATTATCAAAAAGAAAAAGAAGATGTGCCACTTTTACATGGTATGAGAAACTGGGATCATCCAGATGGAATTGATTTTTCTAAGTTACATGATGATCTAAAAAAATTAATTTCAGGACAAGATGTGAATGTGATGACCAAAAGCAGTATTCTAAATCCAAAATATGAAGAAAAAGGAAGAATACCACATTTAATGAAATCAAAGAGAATTATTATTATCGAAGGATTTCTCTCATTATTAGACGAGAAAGTAAGAAAACTTTGTAATTTAAAGATATATCTTGACATATCTATGGAACTTGGATTACCAAGGAGAGATAAAATAACCTATTACGATGAAGAAGAATATAATAAGGAAATTTTAATACCCATGCATAAAAAATATGTTGAGCCGACAAAAGAATTTGCTGATATTTTAATTGATGTAGAAAAAAACAGCAAAGAAGATGTGCAAAAAATAGTAATAAATAAATTAAAAGAAGAAAAGGTTATTTAATTAATTCTTTTGTCTCCCTTGCTATCTGCAGCTCCTCGTTTGTTGGTATTACATAAACCTTTATTTTTGAGCTTGGTTTTGAAATGATTATCTTGTTCTTCTTATTAAGGCTCCTGTCAATCTCTATGCCTAAGTGCTTAAAGTACTTGCATATATCTCTTCTCATGAACCAGGCTCCTTCTCCTATTCCTGCAGTGAATACAAGGGCGTCTAGTCCTCCGAGCAGAGCTATGTATCCTCCTATGTAGAATGCTGCTCTGTGAGCAAAGAGTGCAAGGGCTAGTTTTGCTCTTTTATTCCCCTTTACTGCTGCCCTGTACAGGTCTCTTACATCAGAGGTCAGGCCAGACACTCCTAATAAGCCTGATTTCTTGTTAAGCATATCCTCAACCTCTTTTAGTTTGTAACCCTTATCCCTTATTAGATAGAGGGGTATTTCTGGGTCCACCTCTCCAACTCTTGTCCCCATTATCAAACCCTCCAAGGGTGTAAAGCCCATGGTTGTGTCAATTGATTTTCCGTTCAGAACAGCTGCTAGTGAAGCGCCATTACCCAAATGACAGGTTATTATCCTGCTCTCCTTTTTACCGAGAAGCTTTATTGCCTGCTGAGAAACATATTTGTGGCTGGTCCCATGAAAGCCATACTTTCTTATCTTATACTTCTCATATAATTCATAGGGCAGGCCGTAAAAGCTTGCTTCTGGAGGTATGGTCTGATGAAAAGCAGTGTCAAAAACAGCCACTTGGGGAAGCTTGGGAAGCATCTTCTTACATGCAAGTATGCCTGCAAGATTGGGCGGGTTATGTAGGGGAGCAAGGTCTGATAGAGCCTTTATCGTCCTGATTACCTTGCTATCAATCAGAGTCGAGTTAGAGTAGTGCTCTCCTCCATGCACAACTCTGTGGCCAACTGCATCAATCTCAGAATAATCCTCTATAACCCTTTTTTCCTTTAATGATTTTAAAGCAAGCATCACTGCATCAACATGGTCTTTGACAAGCACCTTTTTTTGCTCTGTTCTATCACCATAATCTATCTTCACAGCACATCTCTCAAGGCCTATGCCGTCAACATGGCCTGAGAGCAGGGGCTTCTCAGTGCTCATATCAAACAGCTTATACTTTAATGAACTGCTGCCTGAGTTCAAGACAAGTATTTTCATTTTCTTTCTCTTCTTCCTATTAATCCCAAATTTTCCATCTAATTGCCTTGAGCTTCTACTGCTGTAATTGCAGTGACATCAACAACATCCTGAACACTGCACCCTCTTGAAAGGTCATTGACTGGTTTTCTTAGCCCCTGTAGGATTGGGCCAACAGCATTTGCCTTTGCAAGCCTCTCAACAAGCTTATAAGCAATATTACCTGATTGTAAATCAGGGAAAATAAGCAGATTTGAATCTCCATGAAGTTTACAAACAGGACATTTTTTTTCACATACCTCGGGTACAAGGGCAGCATCTACCTGCATCTCTCCATCAACCACCAAATCAGGCATCTTATCCTTTACAATACTAACCGCTTCCCTTACCTTATCAACATATGGGTGCTTTGCAGAGCCTTTTGTAGAGAAAGAAAGCATTGCTACTTTTGGTTCTATTCCAAACTTCTTTGCGCTCTTGGCAGTATCAATTGCTATCTCTGCTAAATCTTTTGCATCAGGGTTAATTACAATTGCGCAGTCAGCAAAGATTAAGAGCTTGTCATTAAGAAGCATGAAAAAAAAGCTGGATACTTTGTGAAACTTTTCATGGGTTTTTATTATCTGCAATGCCGGTCTCACAGTGTCTGCTGTTGAATGCGTGCTTCCTGACACCAAGCCATCTGCCTCTCCCATCTGAACCAGCATTGTACCAAAATAACTCACATCCTTCATGGTCTCTTTTGCCTGCTTAGGTGTTATTCCTTTGTGTTTTCTAAGTTCAAAAAAAGCATTAGCATATTCATCAAATTTCTCATAATTAGAAGGATTGATTATTCTTACTCCGTCAATATTAACTCCGAGTTGTTGCGCTTTATTTTTTATCTCTCCCTCATCTCCCAGAAGAATGATTTTTGCTATTCCTTCCTTGATTATCTGCTCTGCTGCTCTGATAATCCTTTCTTCTGTTCCCTCTGGAAAAACAATTGTCTTTTGATTCTGCTTTGCTTTTTCTTTGATATTATCAATAAACGCTCTCATCAAACCTCACCTTTTTATCCATTTCACTTTTAGGAAATGTGCACTACATGAAAAACAAGGATCATAAGCTCTTATAAGCTTTTCCACTTCCAACACAATCTTATCCTTTTTCTTTTTCTGCTTAAGCATTTGCTCAATCAGTTTTCTAACATCATCTTCCATTGCTCTAAGATTCTGAGCAGTAGGTGTTATAATATTGCACTTCTCAACAAAGCCATGCTTGTTAATAGTATAATCATGAAAAAGCACTCCCCGCGGGGCCTCAACTGCGCTCACTCCTCTCCCGGCCCTTGCTTTTACCTCTGGAAGACCATCAAACTTAAAGCCATAGTTAAGAAGAGCACCTGCTCTCTCAACCCAGTGAGCAAGTTCTATTGCCTGCATTAGGTTGTTGTAGTATGGATTCATCATAGGCAGTTTTAGTTTTGCCCTCTCAAAAAGCTTTTTAGCAGTCTTGCTAAGAGTGTTATAATTCGTGTTAATTCTCGCAAGGGCACCTACACAAAAGGTTTTTCCGTCGAGTTTTGAGAACTTGGCTATGGAGTAGGGTATTATCTCTTCATCAATATGCTTATCATATTCTTCTGGCTTTATCTCTAACCCACTCAAAGAGCATAATCTGCCTGATATAAGAGGAGCATCTTTTTCTGGTTTTAAAGAAAAGAAGTCCTTCTCAGTCTCAAACTTGGGTTGCCTTAGTTTCAGGAAGAGTTTTGCAGTAGCCACTGCTTCTGGCAGAGCCCTCTTAAGCTCTGCTTTAAGGTATTTAACAGTTGCTCTGTCAGGAACAGCTGTAAAGCCTCCGACAACGCTTGTAAAGGGGTGCATCTCCTTGCCCCCAATCCTCTGAACCATGTTGTTACCCAGCTTCATAAGATGCAGAGCTCTTAGAGCCTCTTTTTTATACTTGCCCACCATTGCAAGAGCTGATTCATATCCAAGGTAATCGGGCAGAGCAAGGAAGTAGAGATGGGTTGCGTGGCTTCTTATCCTCTCACCAATTGCCAGGAGTTCTCTTAACCTTCTGGTCTGCCCAGAAATCTCCACACCCATGGCATTCTCAAGGGCTTGCAAACAAGCGACTGTGTGAGAGCAGGAGCATATACCGCAAATCCTTGAGGTTATCTCCTGGACATCATCAAACCGTTTTCCCTTAACAATTCCCTCAAAGAATCTTGCTCCCTCAACTACTTTTAGCTCGCACTTGGTCAACTTACTGCCCTTTATCTCAACGTGCAGGCTTCCATGTCCCTCAACCTTGCATATATGGTGTAAATCTATTTTAGTCATTTTCTATCCAAATAAATTTATAACCCAATTTATTATTTTTTGAAATATATTTTGTTTTTCTGGTTCTTTTTCTGTTGGTTCTTCTTTGATTTGAGTTTCATTTGTTATGTTTTCTTCTGTAACATTCTCTGCTACAGAAACGTTTTCATTAGTAGTAGCTTCTGGTAGGGGCGTATTATCCCAAATGATTTTTCTCACAGCAGTATTATTTAGTAATTTATCAAAGCCTTCCCTAGTTATTGTTCCACTAAATCCATTAAAAAGTCTGCTACTTAACTCGAATTCGGTCTCTGAAAGAGTAGCTAAAACTTCTTCTCTAACTGGTTTAAACCATTCATCCCTCTGCCTTGAAAGAGCGCGACGCTCATCCTTAGAACCAATAACAGTAATATTCGAATTATCCTTTAATCTTACGATAATAGATACCTGTGTTTGATTATAAAAAGCCTCTAAAATTTCAGGATCATAATCAACAGTATGTTCTACTGTATATACAGATATATTCTCATCAAGAGCAATACTTCCACCAATATCCAACTGAATCTCACTTACTGCAGGGTTATTTATCAGTTTATCAAAGCCTTCTATTGTTATACTACCACCAAATCCATTAGATAACTTACGCAGAGATACAAACTCATCTTCCGAAAGCGTAGATAACACTTCATCAATTTTTGGCTCAAACCACCCATCTCTTTGTCTTATTAACTCTGTTTTTTCTTCTTTTGTGCTAGTAATAGTTATGTTAGAATTATCAACTAATCTCACAATAACATTAACCCATGACTGATTATTAAAAGCATCTAAGATTGCCGGATCATATTCTACAGTAGAATTGGTTTCATTAGCAACTTCACCTACAACATTCATAGAGAAAAATATGATTAACAATGGAACTAACAACATATAGGTTATTCTTTTCATTTTTTAGCACTCTCGTCTTCTGGCTTATTCTCAAACTCAAGGAACTGCAGGGTATTGTATTTAGTCATCCTCTTAATCATGGTATCCGGGTCAAAGCCCTTATCCTTAAGCATCTCTTTTCCTGATTCCAGGTTAGCATCATCAAGCATGCCCCTGCACCCAGTGCATGGATGATTATAGCTTGGACAGAGGGCTTTACATCCCCCGTTCATCAGAGGCCCAAGGCATTCTATTCCCTGGTCAAGCAGGCAATAGTTTTCTTTTAAGCTGCATTCATGACAAACAGCCTTGTCATAAACTCTAGGGATTCTTCCCTGTAAAACTATTTTTATAACCTGTGCAATCTCCTCTTTATCCGGCGGGCATCCGGGAATGTAAAAATCAACTTTCACATGTTTATGGATCGGAACAGCGGTTATTGGCTTTAATCTCTTGTCTGTTGGGAACTTCTTGTAAACCTCCTTCTCAACCTGCTTTTCATTCATCATGTGCTTCATAGACTGTACGCAGCCATGAGAAGCGCAGGCCCCAAGAGCTATCAAATACTTGGTCTGCTCCCTCCACTTAAGCAGGTTATCTAAATCCTCTTTTGAGCTCACACTGCCCTCAACAAAGAGAACATCATAATTACCCTCCTCGTTCTTGCCCTTAAGCATAGGGGCAGCCACAAGGTGAATCTTGCCAATCAGCTCAAGCAGAATATCCTCCACAAAGTAGAAGCTCAGCTGGCATCCGGCACAGCCAGTGATGCTATGAACCCCTACTCTTGGTTTTCTTTGCTTTGTTCTCTTGTTCAGCATTTTTTATTTACTTAGTTTATTCACTCTGGCAGTCCTCTAACCTTGTCATACCTAAAAACAGGGCCGTCCTTGCATACGTAAAAGCCTGATATCATGCAGTGGCCACACATGCCAACCCCACACTTCATCCTCCTCTCAAAGCTGAGGAAGATTTGGTCATGGTTAAACCCAAGCTTTTCAAGAGTCTTTATAGTAAACTTCATCATTATGGGAGGACCGCAAACCAGGGCAACCTTGTTCTTGTTATCAAGGCCTGACTTCTCTACAATCTGGGTCACCAGGCCGACCCTGCCTTTATAACCCTTATCTGCCTTGTCAACTGTGAGGTTCAAGTCAAAGATTCTGTCCCATTGTTTCATATCATCCTTAAACAGGGTTTCATCAGGGTTTCTAAAACCAAAAAACAAATGCACTCTATCATATTCTGCTCTGTATTTCTCAAGATACTTAAGAACACCCCTCAAAGGAGCCACTCCTGTGCCTCCGCCAATAATCACAAGACTATTTCCTTTTAACTCCTCCATTGGATAACTTGTTCCGTAAGGGCCTCTAAGCCATATCCTGTCCCCTGTTTCAAGCTCTATTAGCTTATTAGTTACGTCTCCTACTCCACGAATATTGAACTCTATGAAAT